>NZ_JAAGPE010000450.1:0-5059 GCF_017104605.1 Burkholderia sp. Ac-20384
TGTGCTGGTTTTCGCGGCCGGTCTTTATCCGCTCGCGCGTCTCGTGCTGTTCGGGCTGACCGACCGGCTCGGCGCGAATCCGATCGAGTTCATCACGCGCTCGACGGGCCTCTGGACGCTCGTGCTGCTGTGCGTGACGCTCGCCGTCACACCGCTTCGGCGCATGACCGGTTTCGCCGCGCTGCTGCGCTTTCGCCGGATGATCGGGTTGTTCGCGTTCTTCTACGCGACGCTGCACTTCACGACCTACCTGTGGTTCGACAAGTGGTTCGACGTCGTCGCGATCCTGAAAGACGTCGGCAAGCGCCCGTTCATCACGGTCGGTTTCGCCGCGTTCGTGCTGCTGATTCCGCTCGCGGTAACGTCGCCGCGCGCGATGGTGCGCCGGCTCGGCCGCCACTGGGCGACGCTGCACAGCGCGATCTACGCGATCGTGCTGTTCGGCGTGCTGCACTTCTGGTGGATGAGGGCCGGCAAGCACAATCTCGCGCAGCCGAAGCTTTATGCAGCAATCGTGGCCGCGCTGCTCGGCTGGCGGCTCATTGCATGGGGATGGCGGCGCCTGCGCGCGTGACGGCGCAGCCTTAAAAAACAAAGGCGATGACCGGGAGGTCATCGCCTTGTTTCGTGAGCCGTGCAGGCGGCGCGTCGTTACTTCGCGACGGCCGGGCTCGACGCCGGGGCGGGCATGGACGATGCACCGCTCGACGACAATTCGGGTGACAGCGTGAGCGGCGTGCCGGACGAATCGGGCACACTGTCGGACGACGCGTTTTCATCGGTCGGCTTCACGTCCGACGGCGGCGCGTCCTGCTGCTGGAGTGGCTTGGGCATCGGAGGCACGGTGGGCAGATAGAGCGCGCCGCTTTGACCGCAGCCTGCAAGAATCGCCAAAGCCGCTACAATCGCGCTCATCCGGAAAACGACTCGCATGATCGTCCCTGAACAATTGAACCGATAGAGTTTAGCATGTCCGATACCGAATACCTGACCCGTGCCGAGGCCGTGCTGGCGGCCGTCGAGCGTACCGTCGACGACGCCAACGACGGCGATCACGACATCGATCTGGAGCGCAACGGCAGCGTCCTGACGCTGACGTTCGAGAACGGCTCGAAGATCATCGTCAACCTGCAGCCGCCGATGAAGGAAGTGTGGATCGCCGCGAAGGCGGGCGGTTTCCACTACCGTTTCATCGACGGCGAATGGCGCGATACGCGCACGGGCACCGAGTTTTTCTCGGCGCTCACCGAATACGCGACGCAGCAGGCCGGCCTGCCGATCACGTTCAGTGCGCCGTAACCGCCGAGGCCGAAGCCGGGCCGCGCCCCGATGCGTCGTGCCAAAGAAAAAGCGCCCCGCGGGGCGCTTTTTTCATGTCCGGGCCGGTGATCAGTGCGCGAACAGGTTCATGATGTCCTGCTTTTCCTGCTCGTCGACATGCGGCACGGTTGCGTCGACGTTCTGCGCGGCCGGTGCTTGCGGTACGCCAACCGTCGACACGAAGCCGTGGCCCGGCGCGAACTCGGTGAAGTACAGCTCGCCGCCGAGCGACTCGACGCCGTCCGGCGCCGTCGGCTTGAACTCGGGCACGCCCTTCAGCGCGGCGCCCATGTAGTCGATCCAGACCGGCAGCGACAGGCCGCCACCCGTTTCGCGATCGCCGAGGCTGCGCGGGTTGTCGTAGCCGATCCACGCGATTGCGGCGAGCGTGTGCTGGTAGCCCGCGAACCACGCGTCGTGCGAGTCGTTCGTCGTGCCGGTCTTGCCCGCGAGGTCGGTGCGCTTCAGCACGTTGGTCCGTGCGCCCGTGCCGCGCTGCGCGACGCTCTGCAGCAGGCTGTTCATCACGTACGCATTGCGCGCGTCGATCGCACGCGGCGCGTTCTGCTCGGCGACGAGCGGCTGCGCGCGCACGACGATCGCGCCGTTCGGATCGGTGACTTCGGCGATCAGGTACGGATTGACGCGGTAGCCGCCGTTCGCGAAGACCGAGTACGCGCCCGCCATCTGCAGCGGCGTGACCTGGCCCGCGCCGAGTGCCATCGGCAGGTAGGCCGGATGGCGTTCGGCGTCGAAGCCGAAGCGCGTGATGTACTGCTGCGCGTACTTCGTGCCGATGTGATTCAGGATCCGGATCGACACGAGGTTGCGCGAGCGCTGCAGCGCGGTGCGCATCGACATCGGGCCTTCGAAGCCGCCACCGTAGTTCTTCGGCTCCCACGGCTGGCCGCCCGTTTCGGCGGCGCTGAAATACAGCGGGCCGTCGTTGATCACGGTTGCCGGCCCGAGGCCCTTGTCGAGCGACGCCGAATAGATGAACGGCTTGAACGACGAACCCGGTTGCCGCCACGCCTGCGTGACGTGGTTGAACTTGTTCTTGTTGTAGTCGAAGCCGCCGACGAGCGAGCGGATCGCGCCGTCCTGCGGGACGATCGACAGGAACGCCCCCTCGACCTGCGGCAACTGCGTGATCGACCATTTGCCGGTGTCGTTCTTCACGACGCGGACGATCGCGCCCGGGCGGATGCGGCGATTCGGCTGCGCATTGGCCGACAGCGCGCCCGACGCGAAGCGCAGGTTGTCGCCTTCGATCGTCGCATTGCTGCCGTCGATGAACGCAACCGTAATCTGGCGCGGGCTGGCGGCCGTGACGACCGCGGCAATCAGTTCGCCGTTGTCGGGGTGTTCGAGCAGTGCATCGTCGATCGCCTGTTCGCGGTCGTCGGCACCGGCCGGCAGCTCGATGAAGCCTTCCGGCCCCCGATAGCCGTGCCGGCGTTCGTAATCCATGATGCCCTTGCGCAGCGCGGTGTACGCGACCTGCTGGTCCGCGGAGTCGATCGTCGTGACGACGTTGAAGCCGCGCGTGTAGGTTTCCTCACGGTACTGCGCGTACATCATTTGTCGGACCATTTCCGCGACGTACTCGGCGTGCACGCTGAAATCGCGGCCCGGACCCTTGACGACGAGCGGCTGTGCGACGGCCTCGTCGTACTGTTCGCGCGAGATGAAGTTCAGCTCGAGCATCCGTTGCAGGATGTATTCCTGGCGCACCTTCGCGCGCTTCGGGTTCACGACCGGGTTATACGCGGACGGCGCCTTCGGCAGCCCCGCGAGCATCGCGGCTTCCGCGAGCGTGATGTCCTTCAGGTCCTTGCCGAAATAGACCCGCGCGGCGCTCGCGAAGCCGTACGCGCGCTGGCCGAGATAGATCTGATTCATGTAGACCTCGAGAATCTGATCCTTCGTCAGCGCACGCTCGATCCGGTACGCGAGCAGCATCTCGTAGATCTTGCGCGTGTAGGTTTTCTCGCTCGACAGGAAGAAGTTGCGCGCGACCTGCATCGTGATCGTGCTCGCACCCTGCGACGCATGGCCGTTCGTCAGCGCGACGAAGCCGGCGCGGACGATGCCGGTGAGGTCGACGCCGCCGTGATCGTAGAAGCGCGCGTCCTCGATCGCGAGGATCGCATTCTTCAGCGAGTCGGGCACGTCCTTGAAATGGACGACGTCGCGGCGCTCTTCGCCGAATTCGCCGATCAGCACGTGGTCGGACGTATAGATGCGCAGCGGCACCTTCGGCCGATAGTCGGTCAGCGCGTCGAGCGACGGCATGTTCGGCCAGGCGACGACGAGCGCGTAGCCGAGCACGAGGCCGCCGGCCACGACGAGCGCCACGCACATCGTGGCGAATCCGAGCAGGACTTTTTGCCACCAGGGCCGCTTCTTCGGCTCCGGGGCGGGAGGCGGGGACGTAGGAGTCGTGGATTGCATAGGCATACCGGAAAACAGTCCCGCGATTATAGCTGCCCGGTAAGACCGGTCCTGACGCGGGGGCTACCCGCCGCGAAGCCGCGGGTGTGCGTCCTTCCAGCATAGCTCGCGCGCGCCCGTCGCGAGCCGGTACTGGCCGTTAGGCCGACTGTCGGCCACACGCGCCGCTTTGCAGAATCAGGTCTCGGAAACGCGGCGTGGGCCGCGACGATTTCGGGAGGCTGGGATGGCGGGACGATGGAGGGCGCGGTTTGCGCAGGGCGGGCACCGGTCGACGGGAATCGACGTCGGCGCGGACGAGGTGAGGGTGGTCGTGCTGAGCCGGCGCGGCCGCGGTGCGGAGGTGTGCGTCGAGGGGCTCGAGCGGGAGCCGGTCGGGTTGGCGGGCGGGCCGGAAGATGCGCGCTGGGCGGCGGTCGCGCGAGCGCTGGCCGCCGCCGTGTCGAGGTTGTCGGCGTCCGGCGTGCGGTGCGACGCGCGTGGCGTGATGGCGTTGCACGATGACGAGATGCGGACCGCGACGCTCGACCTGGCCGGGCGGGACGATATCGAGGACGCCGCGCGGCAGGCGGCCGAACGCATTTCGGGGCTGGCGCCGGACAGTCTCGCGTTCGACTGGCGGCCGGATGGCGGCGCGGGGGCGGGCGAGATCGAGATTGCCGTGGCCCCGCTGGCGCTGCTCGAACGGCGGATCGACGTGGCTGCCCAGGCCGGTGTCGACCTGACGGTGGTCGACGGGGAGTCGGCCGCGGCGCTGCGTGCGTTGCGCTATGCCGCGCAATTCGAACCCGACGCGCAGGCGGGGGCATACGCGGCGCTCTGGTTTCATGACTTGGGCATGCACGGCTGGCGCATCGACGGCCCGTTGGCCGTACCGGTGCTGACGCTGTCCGGCGCCGTGCCGGAGGCGTTTTCCGATGCATTGCGCCAGCGGGCGCTCGGGGCCGTGTGTTGCGTACTCGTGGCCGGGGATGAGCGGTGTATCGCCCGCTTCGATACGTCCGTCGCCGAGATCGGCGACGTGCTCGGCGCGGTTGCGGTGCCGTTCGACTGTACGGGCTGGAACGGGCAACCGTGCCCGCCCGCCGGCATGCCGGGCGGCCCGGCATGGGCTGTTGCATTCGGGCTGGCATTGCGCGGGGTGTGGGAATGACGGCCTGTCGTGCGGCGCCGGGCGGCTTCAACCTGCTGCCGTACCGCGAGCGGCTGGCAAAGGCGTTGCGACGTCGCCGGGCTGCGCAGTGCGGTACGGCGATTCTGTTCGGTGTGCTCGGCGTTGTCCTGT
>NZ_JAAGPE010000451.1:0-238 GCF_017104605.1 Burkholderia sp. Ac-20384
GAAAAAAAAAAAAAAAACAAACCCACAGAAACAACATGAAAGACACTACGCTGAAAAAGTAAAAAACATTACACTAAAAACCACCCACCACTAACACAACGCATGTAAATACTCCCTGAACCATCCTATTAACAACTACATACCTCACAACACTTATACTACCAGCTCTCTCCCTACTCTTACGCTACATTTCACGCATCATCTCTCACAGTCTGCCACTCACGATGTCATACTACAC
>NZ_JAAGPE010000452.1:0-5447 GCF_017104605.1 Burkholderia sp. Ac-20384
GCGCTTGCAGCACCGCTTCGAGCCGCCGGCGTGCGGCCGCTTCGCGGCGCAGCGCCGCGTCGTTCGTGAGGCGCGCGTGACGCAGCATCGCCGCGACCGCGCACGCCAGTGCGCCGACCAGCACGAAGGTGCCGAGCCGCACGAGCCGCTCGGGCAGCGGCTCCGAATAGGCCGCCGGATCGGACAGGAACAGCGTCCACACGAGCATGCCGCTGATCACCGTCGAAACGATCCCGAACAGGAACGACGTCGCCCACGCGGCGCCCGCGAGCAGCGGGTAGTACAGGACGAGCGGCAGGTTCACGCCGCCGAAGCGGATCGCGAGCGCCTGCAGCACGGTCGCGATCGCGACCAGCATCACGGCCGTGATGACATTGCCGGCGCGTATCCGCGACGTGTCGAACATCGGTCGCGCGCCTCGTGGCTGGTCCGGTCGATGCGGCATCACGATTCCGGCTTGTCCGCTTCGTCTTCGAGCTGAGCGAGCCGGTTGTAGATCGTCTTCAGGCTGACGTCGAGCACCTCGGCCGCCTGCGCCTTCACACCGCCGCATTGCGCGATCGTGCCGAGGATCAGCCGCCGGTCGACTTCGTCGAGCGGTGTGCCGAACGGCACGGTCACACGATCCTCGTGCGAATCGGCGAGGTTCGACAGTTCGTCCATGATCGGCGGCGGCAGCGAATCGATCACGTCCTCGTCGCTGAAGATGCTCGCGCGCTGCACAAAGTTGCGCAGCTCACGCACGTTGCCCGGCCATGCGTAAGTCTTCAGCGCTTCTCTCGCAGCCGGCGCGAAGCGCAGGTTCCGGCCGCTGTCGGCGTTGAACTGCTGCAGGAACGCATCGGCCAGCATCGGGATGTCGTCGCCGCGCTCGCGCAGCGGCGGCAGCGGGATCGGGAACACGTTGATCCGGTGGAACAGGTCGGGCCGCAGCTTGCCGTCGGCCATCGCGGCTTCCGGATCGCGGTTGGTCGCCGCGACGATGCGCACGTCGACGTCGATCTCGCGCGTCGAGCCGAGCCGCGTGACGCGCCCCGTCTCGAGCACGCGCAGCAGCTTGACCTGCGACTCGAGCGGCATCTCGGTGATCTCGTCGAGCAATAGCGTGCCGCCGTCCGCGCGTTCGAAGAAGCCCTTGTGCTGGCGCTCCGCGCCCGTGAAGCTGCCGCGGTCGTGGCCGAACATCTCGCTCTCGACCAGGTTCGCGGCGATCGCGCCGCAGTTCACCGCGAGGAACGGGCCTCGGCGGCGCAGGCTCAGGTCGTGCACTGTCTGCGCGGCCAGCTCCTTGCCGGTGCCCGATTCGCCCGTCAGCAGCACCGACGCCTCGGTGCGCGCGACCCGGCCGATCGCGTCGTAGACGGCCTGCATCGCGGGCGAACTGCCGAGCATGCGGCCGAAGCGGCCAAGGCGCTGCAATTCCCCGCGCAGCTCGGCGATTTCCTCATGCAGCGCCGTGGTGCGCGGTACGCGCGCGAAAATGCTGTTCAGCCGCTGCATGTTGAGCGGCTTCACCAGGTAGTCGGTCGCGCCACGCCGCAAAGCGTCGATCGCGGTTTCGAGGCTCGCGTGGCCGGTGGTCAGCACCATTTCGCAGTGCGAACGCTTCGGCAACACGTCGAACAGCTCCATCCCGTTGCCGTCCGGCAGCACGAGATCGCACAGTACGAGATCGGGGGTATGGGTCGTGACGAGCGTGCGCGCTTCTTCCAGCGTCGCGGCCGTATCGCATGACAGCTGCTGCGTGCGCGCGAGCGCCGCGAGCATTGTCCGCGTATCGGCGTCGTCTTCGACGATCAGGACGTAGGGCATCGTGGCTCCTTGTGAGGCGGCCCGGCGCGCTTGCCTGCCGGGACCGCGGCGGGTTGCAGCGAGGTCCGGCCGTCGGTCGCACGACGATAAGGCACGATCGATGGGTTCGTGCGGACTGGCTGTCCTCCCGTGAAAAGCAGTCCCGGTCAGTATAGGAGAGCGATGTCATGCATTCGCCGATCATCGAATAAATCTATCCGCGCAGGTGACCTGCATTGCCAGATTCAATGCGTTGCGATCGGTAAGAACGTCACCGCTTCGAGCGGATCATGAGGCGCGAAGTCGTCCAGATCACGTTTTTTACGCACTTCTCAGACGGATGCGGTCAAACTTTCCGTTCTGATTTTTCGCATGTCGAAATTCGTTGACGACGATACGCGGTGGCTCGACGGCTTGCATTCGAGTCGGACCCTGCCGATTCGTGTGTCGTGCGTCGAACGCCCTGCGCGCTTCGTCAGTCAGTCGGACACTGCCTGACTGCCACCGTCGCGCGCTTTGGAAATCGCTTCGACGAGCTTCAGTTCGTCGTCGATCGACAGCGTCGTGTCGATCACTTCTCCGCCGAACGGTGCGAGCGCTGTGCTCAGCGCATAGATGTCGAGTTGCGTCGCGGCCAGCCCGAGCGACACGGTGCCGGGGCGCGCCTTGCGCGCGACGCGGTCGATCAGTGCGTCGTCCACCGGCTTCTCGCGCCATGCATCGAGCGACGATTCGATGTGCTCGACCACGCTGTCGAGCAGCGATCCAGGCGGCGTGCGGCCGGGGTCGACCGCATGCGCGCGCAACTGTCCATCGGTTGCGCACTCGACGATCGCCACACCCGACAACGCGACGACGTGCCGGTCGCGCAACGTATCGAGTTCGGCGAGCGCGCGATGGGCGGCCGCGAGGTCGGGATAGGACAACACAATCAGCGTATTCATCAGCCACTCCGTGTAATCAGGTGGCCGCGTCCGGATGCGCCGCGCTCAATGCGGCACCCCGAACGCGGCCTTCAGGCTCGCGACGATCATCTGCATCGCGATCGCCGCGAGAATCATCCCCATCAGGCGCTGCGTCACCGCCGTCACGCGCGGCGACAGGTAATGGCCGATCAGCGGCGCCGACAACAACGAAACGGCCAGCAGCACGAGAAACGCGGCAAGCCCGAGCGCGAACGCGAATTCCTGCCCGGTCGACAGCGCGCTGTGCCCGAGCACGATCATCGTCGCGATCGTGCCGGGGCCGACGAGCAGCGGGATCGTCAGCGGATAGATCGCGACGCTCTCGGCCGCGGCCGGATCGGCGCCTTCGTCGTCGCCCGGCGAATGCTGGCGGCTCGGTGCGCCGTGCAGCATCGACAGCGCGATCAGCAGCACCAGCAGCCCGCCCGCAAGGCGGAAATCGTCGATCGTCAGGCCGAACACATGCAGGATCGCGCCGCCCGCGACGGCCGACACGATGCAGCCGACCGTCACGCCGATCGCGGCCGTCAGCGCGACCTTGCGGCGCACGCCGTCCGCCGCGCCTTCCGTCAGCGACAGGAACACGGGAATGTTCGCGATCGGGTTCATGATCGCGAACAGCGCCGCGAACACCTTGATGGAAAAGGTCAGGTCGAAGGCCACAGGTTCGCTCCCGTCTCGCGCGCCGAATCGTGCGTTGCATCGCACTTCGAATCATGCGCAGGTTCCGCTTCGTTTCCGATGCACGGCGCGCGCCATGCTGCTACGATCGACGCACCGCATTCACGCACGACGGAGGGCCCCGACCGATGCAAGCCACCGACACTTTCATGGATCACGAGATTCGCGTCGATGCGACGCGCAACGCGAACGGCGCATGGGTCGCGCAGGTGCGGATCTTCCGCGACGGCGCGCCGGTCGACCTGCCGGCGCCCGAGCTCGTCACACCCGAATGGCTCACGTGCGACGAAGCACTGCGCGGCGGCATCGACCAGGGCCGCGTGATCATCAAGACACGCGACCGCTAACGGCGCGCGGTTCATCGGCGCGCATCGCACGACGCGTTTCACGCATCGAAATCCAGGTCGCCGATCAGGATCTCGCGATCGCGCTGAGTGCGCGTGCTGAAATCGACCGGCAATTCCATCTGCCAGCGTTCGATCGTGACCGGCAGCGCCGCGAGATAGCGGTCGAAGCGGCTGTGGTCGGGCTCGGCCAGCAGCCCGTCGATCGCGTCGTCACGCCACGCGAGCCGCGCGTTCAGCCGGTTCGGCAATCCGACCGTCGACGTGAGGCCGATCACGTCGACGCAGGTCGGGCTGCCCTGCCCGTCGTGCGGCACGACGTCCACCCTCACTTCGCCGGGCTGATACAGGCCGAGCACACGCGCCGCAATGCGCGGCGCAAACTCGGTTTCGAAACGTGCACGGACATCGGGATTCATCTCGCCTCCAGGTTCGAATCATGTCGTCACGCCGCTGTCACGCGGCTGCAATCTGCTGCTCGAATGCCGCTTCCGCCTTCAGGCTGTCGAGATCGCGGCCGATCGTTGCGACGGCGAGCCGCGTGTTGCCGCGCCAGTACGCGATCGTGCAATCGTGTGCGCCGAGTTCGCCGTCGATCTCGACACGATCGAATTGCTCCGCATGCCCGACATAGTTGACCGTCAGGTCGTAATGCTGGCTCCAGAAGAACGGCACCGCGTCGAACGGCCGCTGCTGCCCAAGCATGTTGCGCGCCGCGACGATGCCTTGCCGCTCGGCAACGACCCAGTGCTCGACGCGAATCCGCTCGCCCGTCAGCGGATCGGGCCAGCGCGCGATGTCGCCGGCCGCGTAGATGCCGGGCGCACTCGTCTGAAGGAAGCGGTCGACCGTCACGCCGCGCTCGACGGCCAGCCCCGCGTCCTGCGCGAGCGCCACGTTCGGATGCACGCCGATGCCGACCACCACGAGATCGGCCGGCAGCACGTCGCCGGTCGACAGCGTCACGCTGTCCGGCGTGATCTGCGCGGGTGTTGCACCGAGATGGAACACGACGCCGTGCGACTCGTGCAGTGCCTGGATCGTGCTGCCGAGCGCGTCGCCGAGCACACGCGCCATCGGATGCGCATCGGGCGCGACGACCTGCACGTCGAGCCCGCGCGTGCGCAACGCGGCGGCCGCTTCGAGGCCGATGAAGCTCGCGCCGACCACGACGCAGCGACGCGCCGTTTTCAGCTTGTCGATCAGCGCGTCGCAATCGGCGCGCGAGCGCAGCACGCATACGTGCGGCAAATCCGCGCCGGGCACGGTCAGCCGGTTCGGCTCGGCGCCCGTTGCAAGCAGCAGCGCGCCGTATCCGACGCGGCTGCCGTCGGCCAGTTCGACCGCCTGCCGGGCGGGATCGATCCGCGCGACTCGCGTGCCGCACCGTACGTCGATGCGATGGTCCGCATAGAACGACGGCGCGCGCAGCGGCAGCCAGTCGGCGTCGGCCGTGCCGGCGAGATAATCTTTCGACAGGTTCGGCCGGTCGTACGGCGGATCGGCATCGGCACTGAGCAGCGTGACGGGATGCGGATAGCCTTCCTGCCGCAGCGTCACCGCGGCCGCAATTGCCGCGGCGCCGCCGCCGACGATCACCACCGACGCGGGCAGTCCGGCCGCATCCAGCGCGGGCGGCACGGCGGCCGGCCGCGCATCGACCACG
>NZ_JAAGPE010000453.1:0-5243 GCF_017104605.1 Burkholderia sp. Ac-20384
ACCTGCGCGACGCGCCGCCCCCGCGGCGCGCGTGTCACGCCCCGACAGCCTGGTCGCCTCCTCACGCCTCCCCGCCATCGAGTACCGTCCCACCTTTTAGGAACGCCGCGCATCATTTGAGCGTTTCCGCTGCCTCCTCCTACAATTTTTCCGCGTGCCGGGCAGCCCTGCCCGCATGCGCGACTACAACAAAGGAGTGAGACGCATGCGATTCCACTGGAAGACGCTCGCACTGGCCATGGCGAGCGCGGCGCTGGTCGGCGGGGTACCCGCCCATGCCGCCGACCCCGCCGACGTGAAAATCGGCTTCCTCGTCAAACAGCCGGACGATCCGTGGTTCCAGGACGAATGGCGCTTCGCCGACCAGGCGGCGAAGGAAAAGCACTTCACGCTGATCAAGATCGCGACGCCGAGCGGTGAAAAGGTGTCGACCGCGCTCGACAGCCTCGCCGCGCAAAAGGCGCAAGGCGTGATCATCTGCGCACCCGACGTGAAGCTCGGCCCCGGCATCGCGGCGAAGGCGAAGCGCGCGGGGATCAAGCTGATGTCGGTCGACGACCAGCTCGTCGACGGCCGCGGCGCGCCGCTCCAGGGCGTGCCGCACATGGGCATCTCCGCGTACAAGATCGGCCAGCAGGTCGGCCAGGCGATCGCGGACGAAACGAAGCGGCGCGGCTGGAATCCGGCCGAGGTCGGCATCATCCGGATCGCGTACGACCAGTTGCCGACCGCGAAAGAGCGCACCACCGGCGCGGTCGATGCGCTCAAGGCCGCCGGCTTTCCGGCCGCGAACGTGATCGATGCCCCCGAAATGACGGCCGATACCGAAGGCGCGTTCAACGCGGCGAACATCGCGCTCACCAAGCACGCGAATTTCAAGCGCTGGGTGGCATTCGGCTCGAACGACGACACGACGGTTGGCGCGGTACGTGCCGCCGAGGGGCGCGGCATCGGCGCCGACGCGATGGTCGCGGTCGGCATCAACGGCAGCCAGGTCGCGCTCAACGAATTCGCGAAACCGAAGCCAACGGGCTTCTACGGCTCGATCCTGCTGAATCCGCGCCAGCACGGCTACCAGACGAGCATCAACATGTACGACTGGATCACGAAGAACCAGGCGCCGCCGCCGCTCGTGCTGACGTCCGGCACGCTGATCACGCGCGACAACGAAAAGCAGGCGCGCGCCGCGCTCGGCCTGTGAACCCGCCCAAGGAGCCGACATGACACGCACCACCCTCGTGACGGGCGCCGCCGGCGGCATCGGCCAGGCGCTGTGCCGCACCTTCCTCGCCGCCGGCGATCATGTGCTCGCGCTCGATCGCGACCGCGCGGCGCTCGACCGCTTCCTCGATACGCTCGGCGACGCACGCGTGACGCCGGTCGTCGACGATCTCACCGACGCCGAGCGGCTGCGTTCGCTGCTCGAATCGCATCCGCCCGTCGACGTGCTCGTCGCGAACGCCGGGACGGCGGCGTCGACCACGCTGCGCGACACGACGCCCGCCACCTGGCGCACCGATCTCGACGCGAACCTGACGGCCACCTACATGAGCGTCGAAGCCGTGCTGCCCGGCATGCGCACACGCGGGCGCGGCGCGATCGCGATCATCGGTTCGGTCAACGGCGTGCATGCGCTCGGGCACCCGGCGTACAGCGCGGCGAAGGCCGGGCTGATCAGCTACACGAAATCGCTCGCGATCGAATATGGCCGCGACGGCGTGCGCGCGAACATCGTGCTGCCGGGCACCGTGAAGACGCCCGCGTGGGAAGCGCGCGTGGAGCGCAACCCACAGGTGTTCGAGGCATTGAGAAAGTGGTATCCGCTCGACGATTTCGCGACACCCGACGACGTCGCGCAGGCCGCGCTGTTCCTGTGCTCGCCGGCTGCACGGATCATCACGGGCGTCGCGCTGCCCGTCGATGGCGGCCTGCTGGCCGGCAATCGCGTGATGGCGCAGGAACTGACGCTGGAGACGTTCTACTGATCGTGAAGCGGTGCGCGGGGCCGGCGGCCGCCCGGGCCGCCGTGCCCTGCCCGATACGCGGCGCGATGCCGCGCATCGTCAATGCGAAGCCGCCACGGCCGGCTTCGTCATCCTGCCGAGCACGTGCTCGGTCATCCCGCGCGCGAGTTCGGACTCGCCCATGAACACGGTGCCGATGCCCTCGTTCGACAGCAGCGCAGCCTCGTCGCCGCTGTTCGTGCACAGCACGACTTCGAGCGCCGGGTTCAGCGTGCGCGAGATCTCGACGATCTGCCGCACGTCGAACACGTCGGGCAGCGTGACGACCAGCATCCCGGCGCGCGCGATATGCGCCTGCACGAGCACGATCGGCTCGATCGCGTCGCCCGACACGGCCGCGATGCCGTCCTCGCGCAGCTTCTCGACGAGTTCGCGATTCTGCTCGACGACGACATACGCGATGCCGCGCTCATCCAGCGCGTGCGCGATCCGCGTGCCGACCTTGCCGTAGCCGACGATCACCACTTGCCCGGTCAGGTGCGTCTGCGGCGTCGACATCGGCAGCGCGGCGAGCGGATCGTCGCGCGCCTCGAGCTTGCGCGCGAACGCCGAATGCTTGCGGATCCACGCAAGCGCGGGATCGATCATCGCGAACAGCAGCGTGTTCATCGCGATCGAGATCAATGCGACCGCCAGAATCAGGCTCTGCCCTTCGGCCGACAGCAGCCCTAGCGCGCGGCCGAGCCCGGCGAGGATGAACGAAAACTCGCCGATCTGCGCGAGGCCCGCGCCGACCGTCAGCGCGGTATTCAGCGGATAGCGGAACGCGATCACGAGCGCGACCGCCGCGAGCGTCTTGCCGATCACGACGATCGCCGCGACCTCGATCACGTGCAGCGGCTCCGCGAGCAGGATCTTCGGGTCGAACAGCATCCCGACCGAAATGAAGAACAGCACCGAGAACGCGTCGCGCAGCGGCAGCGTCTCGTCGGCTGCGCGCCGGCTGAATTCCGACTCGCGCATCATCATCCCGGCGAAGAACGCGCCGAGCGCGAACGACACGTCGAACAGCTTCGCCGCGCCGAACGCGATGCCGACCGCGGCCGCGATCATGCACAGCGTGAACAGCTCGCGCGAACCCGTGCGCGCGACGAGCCACAGAATGCGCGGAAACACGCGCTTGCCGACCACCAGCATCAAGGCGATGAACGCCGCGACCTTCAGCATCGTGACGCCGAGCGTGCCCCATACGCTGCCGCCGGCCGTGTGCGCGTCGCCGGGCGGCGTGCCGCCGAGCAGCCCCGCGACGGGCGGCAGCAGCACCAGCACGAGCACCATCACGAGATCCTCGACGACGAGCCAGCCGACCGCGATGCGCCCGTTGACCGTCTCGACCAGCCCGCGCCCTTCGAGCGCGCGCAGCAGCACGACGGTACTCGCAACCGACAGCGCGAGCCCGAACACGAGCGCCGCCCCGACGCTCCAGCCCCAGGTGAGCGCGAGCCCGCCGCCGAGCAGCGTGGCCACCGTAATCTGGACGATTGCGCCCGGCAGCGCGATCTTGCGCACCGCGAGGAGATCGCCGAGCGAGAAATGCAGGCCGACGCCGAACATCAGCAGCATCACGCCGACTTCGGCAAGCTGCTGCGCGAGCGACAGGTCGCCGACGAAGCCGGGCGTACCGGGGCCGATCACGATCCCGGCCAGCAGATAGCCGACGAGCGGCGGCATTTTCAACAGCGACGCGAAATAACCGAAGACCATCGCGAGACCGAAACCGGCCGCGAGCAACGCAATCAGGCTGACGTCATGAGGCATCCCCCCTCCCGAAGTTCTTGTAACTATTTAGTAAGGTTCAAGAACGAAAGGATAAGGGATGAGGCGGAGAAATGGCGCGCCGCCGCGAAAAATTCACGCTGTGGCGCGCCTGTCCGGGGTACAACCCCGGCGAAATGAAAGGCGCCGCGCGGAGGCGGCGGCGCCTTGAAGCACATCGGACAGGCGGGGCTGGCGCCCCGCCGCCCCGTCAGCGCGACGCTTGCGGGAACCGCGCGCCCGGCGGCGGTTCGGGCCGCGTCGACGGCACGCTCTTGCGCACCTTCGCGACCTGCGCGGCCGTCACCGGCGCACCCGTGTTACCCCAGCTCGTACGCACGAAGTTGGACACGTCGGCGACTTCCTGGTCCGACAGGCGCCAGCCGAACGGCGGCATCGTGAACGTCGACGGCGCTGTGCGCGTGCCCTCCAGCGCGCTGCCTTCCAGCACGACGTGGATCAGCGAGGTCGGATCGCCGCCCTGCACGACCGGGTTGCCGGCGAGTGCCGGGAACACGCGCGTGTAGCCGTGACCGTCGCTGCGGTGGCAGGCCATGCAGTTGTCGCGATAGACGGCCGCGCCCGGCTTGCTCGCGTCGCCGGTCTGCAGCGCCTTCGCGGCAGCCGCGTCGTACACGTGCGGCTGTTCGCCCTGCACGCGCGGCGGCAGCGTCTTCAGGTAGCGCGCGATCGCGTTCAGGTCGTCGTCGGTCATGTGCTGCATGCTGTGGCCGACCACGTCCGTCATCCCGCCGAACGCGGCCGTGCGCAGCGTGCGGCCCGTCTTCAGGAACTGCACGATCTCGGTTTCGTTCCACGTGCCGAGGCCCGTGCGCGGCTCGCCGCGCAGGCTCGTCGGCACCCAGCCGTCGATCGCCGCGCCGCCGGCCAGGAAGTCCGGGCCGTCCGCGTCGGTCAGCCCGCGCTCCTGCATGGTCGGCGCGCGCGGCGTATGACACGCGCCGCAGTGGCCGAGACCCTGCACGAGATACGCGCCGCGCGCGACCACCGGATCGGTGTACGGCGCCGCGTCGAACGGCTTCGGGGTCGGCGCGAACATCTTGCGCCAGATCCCGAGCGGCCAGCGCATCGACAGCGGCCACACGATGTCGACCGCGCGGTTCTCGTGCTCGACCGGCGCGACGCCGTGCATGAAGTACGCATACAGCGCTTTCATGTCGTCGTCGGTCAGGCGCGCGTAGGACGGGAACGGCATGGCCGGATACATCGTGTCGCCGTTCTTGCGCACGCCTTCGCGCACCGCGCGCGTGAAGTCCTCGACCGTCCACCCGCCCAGGCCCGTTTTCGGGTCCGGCGTGATGTTCGTCGAGTAGATCCCGCCGATCGGCGTGTCGAATTTCAGCCCGCCCGCGAACGGCTTGCCGCCGCTCGCGGTGTGGCACGCGATGCAGTCGCCTGCCCGCGCGAGGTATTCGCCGCGCTTGATCAGCGCCGCGTCGGCGG
>NZ_JAAGPE010000454.1:0-5410 GCF_017104605.1 Burkholderia sp. Ac-20384
TCTCTCTTCCGATCCAGCCAGCGCGTCGGTGCGGACGCCGGCCGCGGCGGCTGGCGCGCCGGCGAGCTGGAGGGACTGGCGCCGGGGGGTGGGCTCGGCGGCGGGGGGGTCCTGATCGTCGTTCACGTCGGCTGTCTCCTGATCGTGCCGGCTCGTGCCGGGGGTTTTCATGCGGACGACTATGCGGCAGGATCGCGTATCGATCGATGAAAGATCGGGATCGATCGATAACCTGGCGAACATGAATGACGGAGACGCCCGTGACCCACGACTCACGCGGCCCGGCCGGCCGCACGCGGCCGGAGCTGCTCGCGCCGCCCGGCGCGCCGGCCCACGAGCAGCGCATCGCGCAGGCGCTGCGCCGGCTGCGCGTGCGCGACATGGAAACGCTCGACACGCTCGGGCGCACGCGCAGCTTCGCGCGCACGGCCGAGGCCGCGTCGATCACGCAGCCCGCGCTGTCGAAATGGCTGCGCGAGCTCGAGGAGTCGCTCGGCCTGCCGCTGTTCGAACGCACGTCGCGGCGCGTCGCGCCGACCGTCTACGGCGATGCGCTGCTCGAATGCATCGGCCGCGTGCTGACCGACATGCGTGGCGTCGCGCCCGCGTTCGACGCATTGCGTACCGGCACCGGCCGCCCGGTGTCGATCGGTCTGTTGCCGAACATGGCACCGCAACTGATTCCGGGCGCGCTGGTGTGGCTGCGGGAAGCCGGCCGTCCCGTGCAGCTCAACGTGCGAGAGGACACGCTCGACCGGATGCTCGCGCAGGCGCAGCGCCGCGAGCTCGACCTGCTCGTGTGCCGGCTCGATGCATCGGCGCTGAGCGCGGGGCTCGACGTCGCGCCGCTGTACCGCGACGACATGATCGTCGTGTGCGGGCCGCGCCATCCGCTGCTCAGGCGCGCGCGGATCGGCTGGCGCGACGCGGCCGCGTTCCCGTGGATCGCGCCGCCGCTCGGGTCGCCCGCGCGCACGGCGCTGGACGCCGAGTTCGCGAAGGCGGGCCTGTCGCCGCCGTCGGTGCTGATGGAATCGGTGTCATGGCAGACCAACCGAGCGGTGGCCGAGCAGTCGCCTTGCCTGTTCGTGCAGTCGGCCCGCGCGTTCGAGCTGGCCATGCGCGCAGGGGAGCGCGTCGGCCGGTTGCCGCTGAAGCTGTCGACGATGCCTGAAACGGTCGGCGCGTTGTATGCGGCGCCCGCGAGCGTGTCGGTCACGGCCGCGATCGATGCGCTGAAGGCCGTGACGCGCACGGACCCTGGCGCCGACGACTGAACGCGAACCGAGCCGGCGCGTCGCCACAATCTGACGAATCGATTGCAAACGCGGTGCGTGCGAGCCGCTGCCTTGCCGAAGGCCGTGGCGCCGCGCGCAAGTCTTTCGGCGGGCTGACTGGCGGCTGCAATCGCGATGCCGACCACGCGTAACCCCTGATGCGCGCGGATGCGCCGCTTGTCATGGATTGGTGTTAAATGTATTTCGGCGCGCGTTGGCACCGCGCGCAATACGGGGCGCACCGGGCATCGGCGTAAACCCGGAGCGAAAAACGGCACGAAGGATCGAAAACGAATCGGGCGCATCAGACCCGATCGGACAGACGGCAGGATTCATCTTGAATACCGAACCGCAAAGTTCTCGTTACAGTCTCGGGCTCGCGGCGGAAGTGCTCGCGTCCGAGCAAAGCGTGCTGAGGCTGATCACGCGCAACACACCGCTGCCGGAGCTGTTGGTCGAAGTCTGCCGGCGTGCCGAGGCTTTGCTCGGCAACGGTGCGTCGTGCACGATCCTGCTGCTCGATACCGACGGCGTGCACGTGCACGTCGGCGCTGCGCCGTCGCTGCCCGCGCAGTACAGTGCGGCGATCGAAGGCGCGTCCATCGGGCCCGTGGCGGGCTCGTGCGGCACGGCGATGTACCTGCGCCGGATGGTCGTCGTCGAAGACATCGAAGCCGATCCCCTGTGGGCCAACTACCGGGCCGTCGCATTGCCGCTGGGCTTGCGTGCATGCTGGTCGGTGCCGTTCCTCGACGATAGCGGCGCCGTGCTCGGCGCGTTCGCCGTCTATTACCGCACGCCGCGCCGGCCGGGCGACGAGGAAACCGAACTGTTGCGCGACATCGGCAACAGCGTCGGCCTCGCGGTGCACCAGGACCGGATCGCGCGACAGCTCGCGCGCAGCGAGGAACATCACCGGCTCGTGGTCAACAGCCTGCACGAAGGGATCCTCGTCGTGTCGCGCGACGGCGTCGTGGTCGCGAGCAACCCGAGTGCGAACCGGATGATGCGCGTGAAGGGCGACCTCGTCGGCCGCCGGCTGTCGACGGTGATCCTGCGCAAGCTGCACGAGGACGGCACGCCGATCGCGCCCGACGAATGGCCGAGCCGGCGCGCGCTCGAGACGGCCACGCCGCTGCTCGACTACACGGTCGGCTTCGGCCTTGCTGACGGCGACATCATCTGGGTGCGCGGCAACGCGGTGCCGATCGTGAGGCCGGGCGAGAAGCAGGCCGACTCGGTGATCGTGTCGTTCAACGACATCGGCCCCGTGCGTGAAGCGCAGCAGCAGCTGCGCTACCTGGCGACGCGCGATGCGCTGACCGGCCTCTACAACCGCCGCTGGCTCGGCGACCGCATGCGCGAGCTGTTCGGCGGGCACGATGCGGCCGGCGGGCCCGCGCGCGTCGCAATCCTGTTCATCGATCTCGTCGGCTTCAAGAAGGTCAACGACACGGCCGGCCACGACGCGGGCGATGCGCTGCTGCGCAGCGTCGCCGCGCGGCTCGCGGCCTGCGGGGGCGGCCAGTACGCACTGACGCGCGTCGGCGGCGACGAGTTCGTGATCCTCGTCGACGATTGCGACGATCCCGACCGGCTCGCAGTGCTCGCACGCGAGGTGATCGACGCGATCGCGAAGCCGTTTGCGATCGCGAACAACGAATACTGGCTCGGCGTGTCGATCGGGATCAGCGTCGCGCCGCGCGATGGCGACGATGCCGTCACGCTGATGCGCAACGCCGATTCGGCGATGTATGACGCGAAGCAGCGCGGCCGCAACCACTTCACGTTCTTCACCGCGCAGCTCAACCTGCGGCTGCAGCGCCGCTTCGCGATCGAGCAGTCGCTGCGGCGCGCGCTTTCGTCGGACATGCTGCGGCTCGCGTATCAGCCCGTCGTCGACGCGCGCAGCGGCCGCACGGTCGGCGCCGAGGCGTTGCTGCGCTGGACAAGCCCGGAGCTCGGGCCGATGTCGCCGGCGGAGTTCATTCCGGTCGCGGAAGATACGGGGCTGATCGTCGCGATCGGCCAGTGGGTGCTCGAAACCGCATGCCGGCAGGCGGCCGAATGGCGTCGCACGATCGCGCCCGACCTGATGCTGGCCGTCAACCTGTCGCCGCGGCAGTTCCACGAAGGGCTCGTAGAGTCGGTCGATCGCTGCCTCGTGCAGACGCAGCTCGATCCGTCCGCGCTCGAACTCGAGATTACCGAAGGACTGCTGATGAACGACACGGACACCGTGCTGCCGATGCTCGAGGCGCTCACGGACATGAACGTGCGGATCTCGGTCGACGATTTCGGCACCGGCTATTCGTCGCTCGCGTACCTGAAGCGCTTTCCGCTGCACAACCTGAAGGTCGACCGCTCGTTCGTGTCGGGCGTGCCTGACCATCACGATTCGGTGGCGATCACGCAGGCCGTGGTCGCGATGGCGCATTCGCTGGGGATGAAGGTCACGGCCGAAGGTGTCGAGACGCAGGCGCAATCGTGGTTTTTGCAGCAGATCGGCTGCGACATGCAGCAGGGCTATCTGTTCAGCCGCCCGCTGGACCCGAACGACTACGCGCGCCGGCTCGGCGCCATGTGAGCGCGGGGCGCGGCCGGCGTTCAGTCGACGCGCGGCCCGCCGAAACCGCCGGGGAGCGGCGTCGTCGGCGTCGCATCGATCTCGACGCGGTTCTTGCCTTCGTGCTTCGCGCGATAGAGCGCGCGGTCGGCGGCTTCGATCAGCACGGTCGTCGGCAGGCCGGGTATCGGCACGATGCTCGCGCCGCCGATGCTGATCGTCACGGTGTTGCCCGTCGACGAATGCGCGTGCCGCAGCCGCAGTGCCTCGACCGCGAGGCGGATCTTCTCGCCGAGCAGCCGCGCGGCGCCCGGCGACGTGGCCGGCATCACCACCGCGAATTCCTCGCCGCCGAAACGCGCGGCAAGATCGCCCGACTGGCCGAGACAGCGCTCGATGGTCGCCGCGATCTGCTTGAGCACGCTGTCGCCCGACACGTGGCCGTACGTGTCGTTGTACAGCTTGAAGTTGTCGACATCGATCATCAGCAGCGACAGCTCGCTGCGCTCGCGCGTGCCGCGCCGCCATTCGGCGGCGAGGTATTCGTCGAGGTAGCGCCGGTTCGACAGCCCGGTCAGGCCGTCGGAATGCGTGAGGCGCCGCAGCTCGAGATTGGCTTCGAGCAACTGCTGCTGCGATTGCCGCAGCGCGCGATAGGCCTCGTCGCGCTGCAGCAGGTTCATGTACGAGCGCGAGTGGTAGCGCACCCGCGCGACGAGCTCGATGCGGTCGGGCAGCTTCACGAGGTAGTCGTTCGCGCCGGCCGCGAACGCGGCGCTCTTGATCACCGGCTCTTCCTGCGTCGACAGCACGATGATCGGCACGTCGCGCGTCGCCGGATTCGTCCGGTACGCTTTCACGAGGCTCAGCCCGTCGGTGCCGGGCATCACGAGGTCCTGCAGGATCACGGTCGGCCGCGTCTCGATCGCGGTGGCCATCGCGTCGTCCGAACGCGGGCAGTAGTGGAAATCGATACCTTCCTCGTCGACGAGCGCGCGCCGCACGGCTTCCGCGACGATCGTCTGGTCATCCACCAGCAGCACCATCGCCGGCACGTCGGCGGGCGGCGTGTAGGGGCCGCCTGGCGGGCGAGTCAGGTCAAGGGTCATGGTCGATGCGGGTTGTTGCGGTTGTTGCAGGGGCAGGCAAGGGTGTTGCGCGTGTTCATCGTCGGGCTCAGATTCTCGCGAGCGCCGCCAGCTCGCCCGCGATGCGCCCGAGCGGCAGGATCGCGCGCGCCGCGCCGACTGTCGCGGCCGCCTTCGGCATGCCGTACACGGCGCTCGTCGCCTCGTCCTGCGCGATCGTATGGTAGCCCTTCATCCGCAGCGCCTTCAGGCCGATCGCGCCGTCGCGTCCCATCCCCGTGAGCAGCACGCCGATCACGCGGCCGGGCCAGTGCTCGGTGAGGCTGTTGAAGAACACGTCGACCGACGGGCGATACGGCGTGGCGGCCGGCTCGCGCGTGTATTCGAGCGTGCCGGCGCGCGTGATGCGCAGGTGGTCGTCGGTCGCGGCGAGCAGCGCGACGCCCGGCTGCGGGCGGTCGCCTTCGCGCGCGACGCGC
>NZ_JAAGPE010000455.1:0-5106 GCF_017104605.1 Burkholderia sp. Ac-20384
GCAGTTCCTCGGCGAGCGCGCCGGCGGCCGCTGCCGCGTCGTCGGGCGGCGGCGGGGGCGGCGGCGGGTCGAACGACGCCATCTCCCACCGCTGGTACGCGGTGAGGGTGCCCGCGCGATCGCTCGCCGAATCAGACATACGCGTCTTCCGCCTTGCCGCCGATCGCGATCGCGCCGCTCTCGGCCAGGTTGCGCACGATCTGCAGGATGCGGCGCTGCTGCGTCTCGACGTCGGACACGCGTACCGGGCCGCGCGCGTCGAGATCCTCGGCGAGCAGTTCGGCCGCGCGCTGCGACATGTTCGCGAGGAACTTCTGGCGCAGTGCCGGCGGCGCGCCCTTCAGCGCGATGATCAGCGTTTCCGACTCGACTTCCTTGAGCACCATCTGGATCGCGCGATCCTCGAGGTCGAGCAGGTTCTCGAACACGAACATCTGGTCGATGATCTTCTGCGCGAGTTCGGCGTCGTACTGGCGCACGCTTTCGAGCACGCCTTCCTCATGCACGCTCGTCATGAAGTTCAGGATCTCGGCCGCGGTGCGGATGCCGCCCATCGGGCTGCGTTTCAGGTTGTCGCTGCCGGACAGCAGGCCCGTCAGCACGTCGTCGAGTTCGCGCAGCGCGGCCGGCTGGATGCCGTCGAGCGTCGCGATCCGCAGGATCACGTCGTTACGCAGCCGCTCGGTGAAGCACGACGCGATTTCGGATGCCTGGTCGCGGTCGAGGTGCACGAGGATCGTCGCGATGATCTGCGGATGCTCGTTCTTGATCAGTTCGGCCACCGCGCCCGAGTCCATCCACTTCAGGCCCTCGATGCCGCTCGTGTCGCTGCCCTGCAGGATGCGGTCGATCAGCACGCCGGCCTTGTCCTCGCCGAGCGCCTTCGTCAGCACCGAGCGGATGTAGTCGCTCGAATCGAGCGACAGCGCGGTGTGCTGCTCCGCTTCCTTCGCGAATTCGTGCAGCACATCCTCGACCTGCTCGCGCGTGACGTTCTTCAGCGCGGCCATCGCGGCGCCGATCTTCTGGACCTCGCGCGGCGCGAGGAACTTGAATACCTGCGCGGCCTCTTCCTCGCCGATCGACATCAGCAGGAGCGCGCTCTTGGTCAAGCCTTCAGCGTTCATCGGACACCCAGTTCTTCACGACGGTGGCGACGATCTTCGGATCCTGGCGGGCGATCGTGCGCGCGTAGTCGAGGTTGCGTTCGTAACGGTTCTTTTCGCTTTCGAACCCGAGCAGCAGCGCGTCGGGCTCCTCGGACTTCTCCGGTCCCGGCAGGCCGTCGAGCGCGACCGAATCTTCCGGTGCCGCGAGCGCCGGTGCGACCGGCTCGGGCGGCGGGAACGCACGGCGCATTGCCGGGCGCACGAACATGAAGTAGAGCGCCGCGGCGGCCGCCGCGATGCCGAGCCACTTCGCCGCTTCCTTCGCCATCGCGATCATGTCCGGCTGGCGCCACCACGGCAGGTCGGCGTACGGGTCGCTCGCGGTCGAGAACGCGCTGTTCACGACGTTCACCGAGTCGCCGCGCTTCTCGTCGTAGCCCATCGCATCCTTCACGAGCTGTTCGACCTGCGCGAGCTTCGCGGGCGGCAGCGGCTGCATCGTCACGTGGCCCTTCGCGTCGGCGACCGGCTGGTAGTTGACGACGACCGCGACCGACAGCCGCTTCACGTTGCCCATCGGCTGCTCGAGATGGCGGATCGTCTTGTCGACTTCGTAGTTGGTCGTCTGGTCCTTGCGGTCGCTCACCGGGGTCGTCTGCGGCGCGTTCTGGCCGTTGCCGGCGACGATCGGCGCGGACGCCGGTTGCGGCGGCGTGTTCGACAGCGCGCCCGGCACGCCCGACGCGCCGCCCTGCGCGAGTTCGGTCGCGCTGCTGGTCTGCTGGCTGCGGATCGCGGATTGCTGCGGATTGCCGTTCGGGCCGTAGCTTTCCGACGTCTGCTCGATCTTCGAGAAATCGAGGTCCGCGCTGACCTGCGAGCGCGCGTTGCCCGTGCCGAAGATCGGCGCGAGGATCGCGTCGATGCGCTTCTGCGTGTTGTGCTCGACCTGCTGCACGTACTTGAGCTGGCTCGCGTCGAGGCCGGATGCCGATGCGGTCTGGGTCAGCAGGTTGCCGTCCTGGTCGACGATCGTCACGTTCTTCGCGGGCATGTCGGGCACGCCGGACGACACCATCCGCGTGATGGCCTGAACCTGGCCCTCGTCGAGCACGCGGCCCGGGTAGAGGTCGACGAACACCGACGCGCTCGGCGCTTCCTTGTCGCGCACGAACACCGACGGTTTCGGGATCGCGAGATGCACGCGCGCGCCGCGCACGGCGTTGATCGATTCGATGGTGCGCTGCAGCTCGCCTTCGAGCGCGCGCTGGTAGTTGATCTGCTCGGCGAACTGGCTGATGCCGAATTTCTGGTTGTCCATCAGCTCGAAGCCGACCGAACCGCCTTTCGGCAGCCCCATCGCGGCGAGCTTCAGGCGCGTTTCATGCACCTGGTTCGACGGCACGAGGATCGCGCCGCCGGCATCGGCGAACTTGTAGGGAACGTTTGCCTGCTGGAGCGCGGCAATGATTGCGCCGCCGTCGCGATCCGACAGGTTGCTGTACAGCACGCGATAGTCGGGCGCACGGCTCCACAGCACGAGCGCGGTGATGACGGCGACCGCGAATGCGACGGCGATCAGGAACGGCAGCTTCGGGTTGCCCTTCATCCGCGAGATGCCGGGGATGCGTTCCGCGAAGCCGCCAAGCCCGAAGTCCGCGCCTGCGCCACCCGCGCCCGGCAACGCGGCGGCCGCGGCGGCGCCGGGCGCCGGGCTGGCGAGGCCCGCGCGGGCGTCTGGGTTGATCAGCGAGTT
Organism: Burkholderia sp. Ac-20384; assembly: GCF_017104605.1. NCBI lineage: Bacteria > Pseudomonadati > Pseudomonadota > Betaproteobacteria > Burkholderiales > Burkholderiaceae > Burkholderia > Burkholderia sp. Ac-20384. Next base: position 2,866 of record NZ_JAAGPE010000455.1, read on the forward strand.
GGCCTGCGAATCCATGCGTCGAGTTTCTCCGGAGCGGGACGACTGAGCTCGCTCGGACGAGCGGGCGGACAATGACACGATGCGATTATCGTGACCCGGGCCGTACTCCGATCGACCGAAAAGAGCGGGGTTTCCCCCGTACTTTCTCGGCTTTGACGCGCGTCACGCTGCTATCCTTTTTCGGAATCCGGCATGGTGCGCGTGGTGCGGCGCCGGCGGATCTCCCGGTGTGTCCGGGTCTCTTCTCTCAGTTTCGGGGACAGCATGACGGCGAACGTCAGCGGAATCGGTTCGGTGTTGCAACAGATGCAGTCGATGGCCGCGCAGGCGTCCGGCGGCGTCGCGAGCCCGACGGCGGCACTGGCCGGCTCGGGCGCGGCGACGGCCAGCACGTTCGCCAGCGCGATGAAGGCGTCGCTCGACAAGATCAGCGGCGACCAGCAGCACGCGCTCGGCGAGGCGCAGGCGTTCGAGGTCGGCGCGCCGAACGTGTCGCTGAACGACGTGATGGTCGACATGCAGAAAGCCAACATCGGCTTCCAGTTCGGGCTCCAGGTCCGCAACAAGCTAGTGAGCGCTTACAACGACATCATGCAGATGTCGGTGTGATCGCGCGGCTATGCGGGGAAAGCTGTCCGTGGACGGCCATCCGGGCGGGTCTGCGGGCCGGCCCTTCTGCGCCAGGCGGCACGCTCCGCTTGCCTAAAGCTTTCCAAATCCCTTCCGATAACTCCGGTGAAGGCCGCGTCGTGCGATGCACGGCCGCGGTTCCCGTATAGCCAAGGCATAACAAGGAGAAGCGCATGTTTTCCCCAGGACACGCTGGAGCCAGTGCGTACGCGCGTGTCGGCGTCGAGACAGGGGTGATGGGCGCCTCCCCGCACCGGTTGATCGCGATGCTGTACCAGGGCGCGCGGCAGGCGATTGCGCTGGCGCGCCTGCATTTGCAGCAGGGCAATGTGTCCGCGCGCGGCGAAGCGATCGGCAAGGCGATCCGGATCGTCGACAGCGGGCTGAAGGCGTCGCTGAACCGCGACGCGGGCGGCGAGATCGCCGAGCGGCTGGACGCGCTGTATGCGTATATCAGCCGGCGTCTGCTCGAAGCGAACGCGCAGGCGAGCGACGCGATGCTGGTCGAAGTCGACGGGCTGCTCGCGACGCTCGAGGAAGCATGGACGGGGATCGCCCCGGAAGTCGCGCGGATGGCCGCGCAACAGGCAGTGGAAGCATCACGATGAATCGCAAGGCCGAATACTTCGAACGTTACGAGGCGCTCGCCGCCGTGTCGGGCCGGATGCTGGGCGCTGCCCGCAGCGCCGACTGGAGCGCGTTGCCGGGGTTGCAGGCCGAATTCATGCGGTTGGTCGACGGGCTGAAGGAAGCCGATCCGGGCGTCGTGCTCGACGAATCGGATCTCGGCCGCAAGCTCGACCTGATCCGCCGCATCCTGGCCGACGACGCCGCGATTCGCGATCTCGCGAGCCCGGACGTCGCGCGGCTGTCCGCGCTGTTCGAGGCGCGGCGCTCGACCAAGGTATTGACCGATCTCTACCGCGCGCGCGGGTAGGGCCCGTTTCCGGGGAAACGGGCGCGGGAGCGCACGAGTCCGATGTGGCAGGCGCGCAGTTCCCGCGGGCGGCACCGATGTGCCGTTCCCGGATTCGCAACGATGTGGCTGAGATGAGCAGGCTCCGATCATGACCGGTATCGACTCCGTTGCGGCCGCGCTGCTGGCGAGCCGCCTCGACAGCTTGCTGACCGGCACCGTGTCGGCGCCCGCCGGCGGCGGCGCGACCTCGCAGGTCGGCACGCCGGGCACCGGCGCGTCGTCCACGCCTTCGGCCGGCAGCCCGCCTGCTGCGCCGCCCGCTTCCACCCAGACTGCGTTATCCGATGTCGGGCGCGTGCTCGACGCGATTTCGCGCGTGGGCGGCGACTCGACACCGGCCATTGCCGGGCGCGCGCCGCTGCTGGCCGACCCCACCGTGCTGCTGACCGACACGGCTGCGCCGGCCGCTTCCAATCTTGCTGCGTCTTCCACGCCGGCTTCCGCTTCCGCTGCCGCGTCGTCGGCTGCTGCGGCGCGTGAAGCGGCTGCGACTTTGCCGGTCGCGGCGCTTCGCGCAGCGCTCGCCCAGGCGGTGAGCGAAAGCGGCCTATTCTACGAATCCCATCTCGCGCAGTGGCTGGCCGGCCAGCGTCCGCTCACGGCGCTGATGCGCGAGCCGCAGGCGCGCCTCG
>NZ_JAAGPE010000456.1:0-234 GCF_017104605.1 Burkholderia sp. Ac-20384
TAAAAAAAAAAAAAAACTCACTACACTACGATTCTCTCCTTTTCTAACATACTTTCATATCCCTACACACTCATACGTACCTTTCACCACTTCATTCTTTCATCTCTCATACCACATTCATCTCATTACATTCTCACCTCCTCTCTTTCTTACCTTCCACACATCTACTCTCTTATTCATTCACTTTTTTCAGTATTCTTTACTCCTCCTACCTCGTGTGTGATCTCCCACCAC
>NZ_JAAGPE010000457.1:0-5169 GCF_017104605.1 Burkholderia sp. Ac-20384
TGCAGACGAAACCTTGATGCGGATCATGCGCATGCGCGACGAAGTGGCCGCCGCAGCGCGTGCACGGGGTCATCTGCAGCATCCCCGAATCGAAGAAGCGCACGAGCGTCCACGCGCGCGTGAGGCTCAGCGCGGCCTCGTCGCCGGACAGGTTCACGTGCTCCTGATAGAGCCGGTACGCCTTCACGATCGACTGGATCGGCTCGCAGCGGCCGTGGTCCTGCATGAACCGGTAGATGTTGTAGAACAGCGACGAGTGGATGTTCGGCTGCCACGTCATGAACCAGTCGGTCGAGAACGGCAGCATCCCCTTCGGCGGCGACACGCCCTTCAGTTCCTTGTACAGCTTGATCAGACGATCCCGCGACAGGCTCGTCTCCGCTTCCAGCAGTTGCAGCCGGGCGCCCAGTTCGATCAGTTCGATGGCGAGGGTGATTTCCTTCACCTCGATCACGACGCTTTTGCTTGCCATGGTGATAACCGTCCGCTTGACGTTATTCGGATGGATGGCCAATACGCTGCCCACCGGCGCGGCACGCCGGGACACACGCAAGGCGGGATGGATCAGCGGACGCCTTCGACCTGCTGCCCGGCCATCAGGATGGCCGAGTGGGCGTGCGCGACGACATCGCTGCGGCCCTTGTCGGCGAGCGACGACAGCAGCGCGTGATCATCGAAGCGGAAGCGGCACAGCATCTGGTTCGACGCGGCCAGCTTCACGGTCTGTGCGAGCGTGAGGTTGGCGAGCAGGTCGGCGAGTTCCTGGGAGATTCCCATGCGGAACATGCCCATCGCTTTGTCTTCCCGCAGCAGGCGTTGCGCGAGGAGGAGGTACGACAGGTTGACCTCTTTGATCTCACTGAGCATTTCGCTGGTAGCGCTCATGATTCCCCCGTTAAAGAGCTTTGCTTTGGCCATTCGTGTTATGAAAACGTTTGCTCGATCAGGGCGCGCTTGGCGCTCAGTCGGCTCGTTTATAGTCTTACAGGGCGAATTTTGGCCAAACGGCATTTATGCCGGTATCAGCGAAGTGGCGTATGCCATGCAGGATTTCTCTGTAAACCGTGTAGGAATTTTTCCGACAAGGCGAATTGAAAGGTGCAAGCGGGGAAGCGTGTGGCAGCAAGGATTCGGCTGCGATGGGTCCAATGGCCTTCAGGCGGTAATCGAAGGCTTGCCGGCAAGGCTGCCGACAATCGGATCGGTAAAAATTATAGTGCTTTTTCACGATGACGCAACAATAGTTGCGTCTATCTCCATTCTTGTTTCCACGCCCTTTTTCTCGGGGTTTTCGCGTATTTCATCGTGTAACAAGCCTTAAGTGTTTGAAAAAACACTCGAACCCCTCAGGGCGATATCGATAATGGACTCCAATGGGCGGCGGCGCGAGCCGTGCCGGCCCGCCCCGCAGCTTGCCGTCCGGCGCCCCGCGCACCCCGCCCAGGGCCCGGCCACGTAGCGCCAACCGCGTACGTCGGCGAGTTCCGCAACCTTGCACGGGATCCGCATCAGCGCTACCGCGCCCCGGATCGAAACAGGAGAAACCCATGCGAATTGCCCAGATCGCGCCGCTTTACGAAGCCGTTCCGCCGAAACTCTACGGCGGCACCGAGCGTGTCGTGTCCTACCTCACCGAGGCGCTCGTCGAACTCGGCCACGACGTGACCCTGTTCGCCAGCGGCGACTCCGTCACGTCGGCCCGTCTCGAGGCGGCCTGGCCGCGCGCACTGCGGCTCGACCCGTCGATCCGCGATTCGATGGCGCCCCATATGCGGCTCCTCGAAAAGGTCGCCCGGGTCGCGCACGAATTCGACGTGCTGCACTTCCACCTCGACTACCTGCCGTTCCCGCTGATGTCGCGCCTCGACACGCCGTACGTGACGACGCTGCACGGCCGCCTCGACCTGCCGGAACTGCAGCCGGTGTTCGACGCGTTCCCGGACTCGCCGGTCGTGTCGATCTCGAACAACCAGCGCAAGCCGCTGCCGCAGGCCGCGTGGGCCGGCACCGTGTATCACGGGCTGCCCGACACGCTGCTCACGCCGCAGCCGGGCGTGAAGCCCGAATACCTCGCGTTCCTCGGCCGGATCTGCCCGGAAAAGCGCGTCGACACCGCGATCCGGATCGCCGCGCAAAGCGGGCTGCCGCTGAAGATCGCCGCGAAGGTCGACAAGGCCGACGCCGACTATTTCAAGGAAGTGATCGAGCCGTTGCTCGGCCAGGCACACGTCGAATTCATCGGCGAGATCAACGAGGCGCAGAAGCCCGCGTTCCTCTCTGGCGCGAAGGCGCTGCTGTTCCCGATCGACTGGCCGGAGCCGTTCGGCCTCGTGATGATCGAGGCGATGGCCTGCGGCACGCCGGTTGTCGCGTTCAACCGCGGCTCGGTGCCGGAAGTGATCGAGGACGGCGTAACCGGCTTCATCGTCGAGGACGTGCAGGGCGCGGTCGGTGCGCTGCACCGGATCGACAGCCTGTCGCGCACGGCCATCCGCGAACGTTTCGACACGCGTTTCAGCTCGAAGGCAATGGCGCAGCGTTATGTCGAAACTTACGAATCGCTTTGCACGGGAGCCCGTCAACCGGCATTGCGCCGGGTTGCCGGCGCCTGACACGGAATTCCGCGAGGAAATATTCCGTAATCCAATCCGCGCCGGAATCGGCGCGCAAATCAAAAGAGCCGCATCTCGATGCGGCTCTTTTGTTTGGGTTTTCGGTCATTCGATGACGAAACGATCGCGGTTTTTACCGACGATCCAATTCGGCGGCTTGCCTCGCCCGCTCCAGGTCGCGCCCGACTTCGGATCGCGGTATTTCGGGGGTAGCGGCGCCTTCTTCGGCGGACGCCCGCGCTTCGCTCGCTCCGCGAAGCCCAGATCCTGGGCAGTCAGCCCATATTCGGCGATCTTTTGCTGGACTTCCGCAATCACCGCCGCCACTTCCTGGCGGCGCACATCGTCCGCCTGGGCCTGCAGATCGGCGATCTGCGCCTTGAGTTTCGCGTATTGAGACATTTTTCGACTCCCCTTTTGATGATGCGGCCCCGGCGAATCCAGCCGGGACACCAACATCCGTTACGACATCCGCACTGCCGCCCTGCCCTTCGAATTTAATGCTGTCATCTTTAACCGATTCGGCTATATCGAGAATGCGGACTTATTCTAATAAAAGGCATTCGTCAGCTATTCAAATTTAACAATCGTTGACCCTCCCCGACCCGATTCATTTCCTATAATCCAGACCAATTCCGGGTGACGGTTTAAATCCGTCGCGTCGTCCGGTTGTCTTCAATCCACTTGACCAAGGTCCTTACATGAATCTTTCTCAGCGTCTCGCTGCAGAGGTATTCGGCACGTTCTGGCTGGTGCTCGGCGGGTGCGGAAGCGCCGTGCTGGCCGCCGCCTTTCCGGGCCTCGGCATCGGCTTTGCCGGCGTCGCACTTGCCTTCGGCCTGACTGTGCTGACGATGGCATTCGCAATTGGCCACATTTCGGGCTGCCACCTGAATCCGGCGGTGAGCGTCGGCCTGACGGTCGCCGGCCGCTTTCCCGCCCGCGATCTCGTGCCGTACATCGTCGCGCAGGTGGTTGGCGCGACGCTCGGCGCATTCGTGCTGTACCTGATCGCGACCGGCAAGCCGGGCTTCGACGTCGTCGGCAGCGGTTTTGCGACGAACGGCTTCGGCGAGCGCTCGCCGGGCCACTACTCGCTCAGCGCGTCGTTCATTTGCGAAGTCGTGATGACGGGCTTCTTCCTGTTCGTGATCCTGGGCGCCACCGACAAGCGCGGCGTGCCGGCCGGCTTTGCGCCGATCGCGATCGGCCTGTGCCTGACGCTGATCCACCTGATCTCGATTCCGGTCACCAACACATCGGTGAACCCGGCCCGCTCGACCGGCCCCGCGCTGTTCGTGGGCGGCGACGCGATCGGCCAGCTCTGGCTGTTCTGGGTGGCACCGATCATCGGCGCGGTACTCGCCGGGATCATCTATCCGTTGGTCGCGGGGCGTGACGACGCCGTCGACCTGCTGCCGGCATCGGCTCGCACAAGCGAATAAAACACTACGGGGTCAAGCGAGCAGAGCAGCGAGCCTCACGCTGTCAAAGAAGATCGAGGCAGGTAATTTCGACGGGCGCCACTGGCGCCCGTTTTTCATTTCCGCCCCGGCAGGACGCTCAGGAGGCGGCGACGTTGTCCTCGAGCGAGAACAGCGCGCGCAGGTGACGGGCGACGCCGGCGTCGAAGTTGTTGCCGATCCGCGGAATGTGCGGGAGCCGCGCGACCAGGTCGGGGTTCGCGTTGTTCATCATGAACGCGTGGCCGGCGGTTTCGAGCAGGTCGATATCGTTCATGTTGTCGCCGAACGCGATGCAGTGGCCGGTGTCGACGCCGAGCCGCGCGAGCACCGAGCGCAGCGCGCGGCCCTTCGACACGTTCGCGGTCATCACTTCGAGGCAGTCGGGCAGCGAGTACGTGACGTACAGCGCATCGCCGAAGCGCACGCGCATCTGCTCGGCGACGACCGCCAGATCGGCCGGATCGCCGATGTACAGCACCTTCGCGATATCCGCGCCGTCGTGCGCGGGCATGTCGATCACGTCGTAGCGGAAGCCCGAATCCTGGTGGAATTCGAGCAGGTGCGGCGCATCGCGGTCGATCAGCCAGCCCTGGTCGGTGAACAGGTTGACAATCACGCGGCCGTGCGCACCGACGATGTCCGGCTGCACGAGGCCGCGGACGATTGCCGGATCGATGTCCTGCGCGTGGATCGTCGTGTCGTCCGGCGCATGCACGCGCGCGCCGTTCGACGTGATCAGGTACGGCCGGATGCCGAGCACGTCGCGAATGCCGGCGACGTCCGCGTAATGGCGCCCGGTGGCGATCACGAACTGCAGGCCGTCGCGGTCGAGCCGACGGACGGTGTCGATCGTGTACGGATCGAGCTGGTGGTCGCTGTTCAGCAGGGTACCGTCGAGATCGGTGGCGATGACTTTGTACATGGGACGGGAGAATGGCGCTCAGGGCTCTGCGGAACGGCCATTCTAACGTCGTGCCCGGTTGCCCGCCGGGCGGTTCCCGGTCAATCGCCGCCAGCGGGCCGGTTTTGGTGCGCCTTCAACCACCGTCGAACGCCTTCAGGCGTTACGCAACGCGCAGCAACTTACAGCT
>NZ_JAAGPE010000458.1:0-5195 GCF_017104605.1 Burkholderia sp. Ac-20384
GGGCGGCGCCGGCTGGCGCGCGTTCGCGGCCGCGCAGCGTTCGTAGTGGTCGGTCACGCCGGCCAGCACGCGATCGATGGCATCGGGCACGTCGCCCGACAGCCGGCGGCGCGAGCGGCGCAGGTCGAGCGCATTCAGCGCGATACGCAGGTCGCGGAAGCTTTCGATCGACGGGTGGCGGTGATCGTCGGACGCGCCGAGGCGCGGCAGCAGCTGCGTGACGCGGTCGAGCATCCGCGATGCGTGGTTGCGCTGGTCGTCGAGCGGCTGCGTCGACGCGGAGCGCGCGACATCTTCCCAACCGGAGCGCAGCAGGCGCCGCACCGCGAGTTCCGCACCGAACGGCCGCGTTGCACGCGTCCATACATACGCGAACAGCAGCCCGGCGACGCCCGCGAGGTTGCTGTTCAGGAACACGAAGAAGTCGGCGTCGTACGCACCCTGGATGCTGATGAAGGTGGCCGTGTTCACGGCGACGAGCATCGTCACCATGTTGAACTGCGGGCGCGGCAGCAGCGTGCCGATCAGGATGAACGGGCCCGCGAACATCACGACGAGCATCGCGAAATCGTGCACGTGCGGCAGCACGACGAACAGGTACAGGCCGGCGAACACGACGCTCGCGGTCGTCGCGAGGAAGAACTTGAACACCAGCGGCGCCGGCTCGTCGAGTGCGGCGAAGAAGCTGCACGACACGGCCACGAGCGTGACGGCGCCGGCGCCGTCGTGCCAGCCGGACGCGATCCACATCCAGCTCGCGAACACGATCGCGGCGACGACGGTCAGCGTCGAGAACAGCATCATCCCGCGATCGAAGAAGCGTTCGGTGCCGCCGAGCCGCCAGTGCCGGTAGCGCGGCTGCCAGACGCCCGCTTCGTTGCCGATCAGCGCGCGCAGCGAGCGGCAGTCCTGCCAGATGTCGATGACCTGGCGCAGCCGCCACAGCGCGTTCGACAGCAGTGCGCCGTCCCAGCTCGCGAGCGCATCGTCGGCCGGCTGCAGCGCGGCGATGCGTTCGCGCAGGCGTTGCGCGACCGGGTCGTCGGTCATGTCGCCGTCGGTGCCGGCCTTGACGGCCGGCAGCGGCGCGTCGAACCATTTCGCGGCATCGGCCAGCAGTTCGTCGAGCCCGGCCGGGCGGATGTGCAGGTCGCGCATCAGCGCGATCAACGGATCGGCGAGCGACGACATCAGCGGCAGGAACAGCTGCATGCGGCCCGCGAGCGCCTGCGCACGGGCGAGGATGCGCGGGTGCGCATGGTCGTAGCTCAGCTGGCTCAGCAGGAATTCGAGGCCCGTGATGGTTGCCGCGAGGCGTTGCCGGCACGCGGACAGCGCCTTGCCGGCGATGTGCCCGGACAGCGTCTCGCGGCCATAGAACGCGGCGTCCTTGAACCACGCGTCGGTGCGCTCGATCAGCGTCGGCGCGAGCCGGTTCGGGAAGATCGCGCTGCCGACCACGCTCGCGCACACGATACCGAGCACGATCTCCTCGGTACGGGCGATCGCGACGTCGAACACGGTGGACGGATCGGTCACGGTCGGCAATGCGACCAGCGGCATCGTGTAGCCGGCGAGCATGAACACGTAGCTGCGCGCGGTGCGGTCGGAGATCGCGAGGTAGAGCAGCGTGCCGCACCAGGTGGCGACGATGATCGCGAACAGCAGCGGCGTCTCGACGAACGGCGGCACGAAGAAGATCGCGGCGGCCGCGCCGAGCGCGGTGCCGAGCGCGCGATACAGCGCCTTCGAGCGCGTCGCGCCGACGAACGGGTTCGACACGATGTAGACGCTTGCCATCGCCCAGTACGGGCGCGGCAACTGGAAATACAGGCCGAGGTACAGCGCCAGCATCGACGCGGCGAACGTCTTGCCCGAGAACAGCCAGTCGCGAAGGCTCGGATAGGTCATGACGTGGCGTTGCCGGTGTGGGATGCGCGTGCGGCGGGCGTGTGCGACTCGGATGCATTGAATGCGTCGAGCACGCGCAGCGTCGCTTCGAGATCGGCGCGCGTGACACCTTTGAGCACCTGCGCGCGCAGCACGCGCAGGTCTTCCTCCATCTTCGCGGTGACCGCGCGGCCGGCGGCCGTCAGCGAGATCGTTTTCGCGCGGCGGTCGTGCGGATCCTCGTCGCGGCGCGCGAGGCCGGCCGCGCACAGCTGGTCGAGCAGGCGCACGAGCGATGGCCCTTCGATGCCGACGTATTCGGCGAGCGTGCCCTGCCGCACGCCTTCGCCGAGGCGCCCGGCGATCAGCAGCGGCGTCGCGCAGGCCTCGGACACGTTGTACGCGGTCAGCACGCCGTCACTGGTGCGGCGCCACTTGCGCGCGGACAGCACGAGAAGGCTGCTGACGGCGAGGCGGAGGTCGTGCAGATTGGTCATGGGCGAGATGATAGGGGCAAATTAATTCGATAGCAAACTATCGTTTTTGTCACCCTGATGACACGTCGCTCGCGGTTCGGCCAGCCCGTTTGAAGCAATTTAGGCGGCGTGCCGGCGATGGTCAAGCTGTAAGGTTGTCGCTGCCGGAGCGTGCGGCGGCCGCGATCGAATGGTCAGACGAAAGCCGTCCGGCAGGGCCGCCCGGCAGGTCAGGCAGGTTCGAAGGCGGGGTTCGGGAAATCCGGCTTCGCGAAACGGCGCACTGCGTGCATATTGGGGCCGTTGCAAGCCTCCCGGAGATTCCGCACGTGTCCACTTCATCCTCGCAGCCCCCTGGCCAGGCGTCGCTCGACGCGTGGCTGGGCAAGACCGAAACGCGCGGTGACGACATCACCGCGTTCCCGCTGAACGCGCTGGCCGCCACGCTCGACCGCCCGTCGCCCGGCGACGTCGTGCCGCCGATGTGGCACTGGCTCTATTTCCTGCCGGTCGCGCCGCTGGCCGAAGTCGGCCCCGATGGCCACCCGAAGCGCGGCGGCTTCCTGCCGCCCGTGCCGCTGCCGCGCCGCATGTGGGCCGGCGGCCGCCTGACGTTCCATGCGCCGCTGCGCACGGGGCGGCGCGCGACGCGCGAATCCACGATCGAGAACATCGAGGACAAGACGGGCCGCAGCGGCCGGCTCGTATTCGTGACGGTGCAGCACCGGATCGAGTGCGACGGCGCGTTGTGCGTCGAGGAAGAGCACGACATCGTCTATCGCGATGCGCCGCAGCCCGGCTCGCCGGCGCCGAAGCCGGTCGCGGCGCCGGCGGGCGAGACGTGGTCGCGCACGGTCACGGCCGACGCCGTCATGCTGTTCCGCTATTCGGCGCTGACCTTCAACGGTCACCGCATCCACTACGACCGCAGCTACGTCACGCAGGAGGAAGGCTATCCGGGGCTCGTCGTGCACGGCCCGCTGATCGCGACGCTGCTCGTCGATCTCGTGCACCGCGAACGGCCCGATGCGACGCTCGCGAGCTTCGCGTTCCGCGCGGTGCGCCCGACGTTCGACGGGGAGCCGTTCACGCTGTGCGGCAAGCCGTCGGACGACGGCAAGACGATCGAGCTGTGGGCAAAGGATCGCGACGGCTGGCTGACGATGCAGGCCACCGCGACCCTGGCGTAACGGGGGCCGCTCCGTTCATGCGCGACGCGGCAAGATCCCCATGCGGGTGGTCGTTGTCGCACGCCGCAAGCCGGCCGGGCTGGCAGTCGGGCAGGCCCGACGTTCGTCGGCAAACCCCTGTAAGCTGCTGGCAGGTCGCGTGCCGTTCGCCGGACCAGGCGATGCGCGGCCGGCCCTTCCACCTTCCACGCCTCGCATCAGGAGCACGCATCTTGGCCACCTATATTGTGTTTACACGTGAAAGCATGCAGGACCCGCACGAATTCGACCTCTACCAGAGCAAGGTCGGCGCGACGCTCGCCGGGCATCCGGTGAAGGTGCTCGCAGCCTACGGGCCGCAGGAAACGCTGGAAGGTGAAGGCCCGGAAGGCGTCGTGATCGTCGAATTCCCGTCGAAGGAAGCCGCGCACGCGTGGTATCACGGCCCCGAATACCAGGCCGTCGCCCAGCACCGGTTCAAGGGCGCGCGCTATCGCGCCGTACTGGTCGAAGGCGTCTGAACGACCCGCATCGGACGCCCGGCTCGCCGATGAAACCATCGATTCCCGCCACCGCGCCCGTTCGCCCGCCGATGGGGCGCGCCACCACCGGGCTGCTCGCAATCAGCGTGCTGTGCTATCTGATCGCCATGTTTACCGCGCCGTTCCGCACCGGCGCGCCCGCGCCGCATCCGTGGGCCGACGGCTGGCAGGTGCTGCTGACGGGCTGGATGGGTGTGCTCGGCGGCATCTATGCATGGCTCGCGAATCCGCTCGTGTTCGCCGCCTGGCTGCTGACGGCGAAGCGCTACCGCGCGCAGGCGGTCGTGCTGGCGGTACTGGCGTTGCTGTTCGGGATGAGCTTCCTGTCGCAGCACCAGATCGCCGTCAACGAAGCGGGGGATGTCGAACCCGTGCATCTCGACGCGATCGGCTACTGGTGCTGGCTCGCGAGTTTCGCTGTAGCGTCGGTCGGCGCGGCGTTATTGCCTGGACGGACGAGGGCGCGCTGATTGACTGCGGACGCTCGATGCGGATGTCGACGGAGATGAAGCCGTGCGGCATCGCAACGATCCGCGGCATCGGCACGTGACGCGAAACAGCGTCTTGCGTGCCGATGCATGGAAGGCGCGACGTCGACGGCGCGCCTTCCACCTTCACCCGATGTGTGCCTGCAACGCACGCAGCCAATACGACACCGCGACCGCACCGCCGTCCGGCGTGCCGATCGCACGTTCGCCGAGATAGCTCGCGCGCCCGGCGCGCGGCGTCATGCGTGCGGTTTCCTGCGCACCGTGCTCGGCGGCTTCGACCGCGGCCGCCCATGCACCGGCGGGATCGCGATCGTTGTCGAGCGCCCGCTCGAATGCCGCGACGGCGGGGATCAGCGCATCGAGCATCGTCCGGTCGCCGGCGTGTGCGCCGCCCAGTTCGCTGATCGAATCCACCGCGCCGCGGAACGCCGCGGCCCAGTCGCGCGCGGACGGCTCGGCGATATCGGCCAGCCGGCGCGACGCGCGCAGTAGCGCGGTCGCATAGAACGGCCCCGAGCTGCCGGCAATCGCGCGGCGCAACGCGGCGCCGAGCGCCGAGAGCGCGCCGGACGGCGTGCCGTATGCGCTCTCCGGCAGTGCGAGGATCGCCTGCGCGGCGCGCAGCAT
>NZ_JAAGPE010000459.1:0-5149 GCF_017104605.1 Burkholderia sp. Ac-20384
CTCGCGCTCGAAGCCGCCGACGAGCGACACGGCGAGGTAGTGCGCGGCGGCGGCCGACGGGCCGTCACCGCACGCGACGATCTTGTTGCCGTTCGCCAGCGCGGCGAACATCGCGTCGACCGCGGCTGCGATCGGCAGCGACAGCGCGTCGGCCGCTTCGGCGTGAAGCGCGGCGCTGTCGCGGAAATGTTGCTGAATACGTTCGACTGACATCGATTCCTGGTGAACTGGGCGCGTGGCACGCATCGCGCGACATCGTGGGTGCGGCGAGTTTACCGTACTCCGGCACCCTCTCCGGGGGTCCGGCACGAACTCTTTACATCTCGTCACAGCTCGCGGCTACGCATCGTCGGCACGAAATGCGTCGCGCAGCCACGCGAGCTGCCCGGCCTCGAACGCGACGACGTCGAAGCGGCACGCGGCACCGGCACCGTGCCGCGCCCAGAACTGCAGCGCGGCCGCCACCAGGCGCCGCCGCTTGCGCCAGCCCACGCTCGCGGCCGCGCCGCCATGCCGGGCGCTGCGCCGCGCGCGCACCTCGACGAACACGAGCATGCCGTCGGGCTCGCGCATCACGAGATCAAGCTCGCCGCCGCGCATCGTCACGTTCGCCGCGACGAACACGAGGCCGCGGCGCTCTAGAAACTGCCGCGCACGCTGCTCGAACGCCGCGCCGACCGGTTTGGATCGCGCCGCACCGGAAAAGTTGTCGCCCGCACGCGGCAAACCGCGCCCGTCGCCCGGCCGGGCCGGCGCCGCGTGGCACAATGCCGTCCTTGTTCCGCTTGCGCCGCGATTGCGCGCATTGCCTGCCATGACTGCCCTCCTCGAACTCGCGCACACGCAGCACTACCCGGACGCCGCCCTCTACGTGGTCGCCACGCCGATCGGCAACACCGCCGACATTACGCTGCGCGCGCTGCACGTACTCGGCCTCGCCGACCGCATCGCGGCCGAAGACACCCGCAACACGGGCCAGCTGCTCGCCCGCTACGGGATCTCGAAACCGCTCGTCGCCGTGCACGAGCACAACGAACGCGAAGCCGCGCAACGCGTGATCGAACTGCTGCGCGGCGGCGAACGCGTGGCGTACGTATCGGACGCCGGCACGCCCGGCATCTCGGACCCCGGCGCGCGGCTCGTCGATGCAGTGCGCGCCGCCGGCTTCGCGGTGATCCCGCTGCCGGGCGCGAGCGCGGCGGTGACCGCGCTGAGCGTGGCCGGCGACTGGGCCGGCGCGTTCACGTTCGCGGGCTTCCTGCCGCCGAAGACCAAGCAGCGCGCGACCGCGCTGCAGGCGCTGGTATCGCACCCGTATGCACTGGTGTTCTACGAGGCACCGCACCGGATCGCCGAAACCGTCGCCGCGCTCGCGGAAGCGTTCGGCCCCGCGCGCCGGCTGCTGATCGCGCGCGAGCTCACCAAGCTACACGAGCAGCTGTTCCAGGGCACCCTGGCCGAAGGACAGACCTGGCTCGCCGGCGATGCGAACCGGCAGCGCGGCGAGTTCGTGCTGGTGGTCGAAGGCGCACCGGCGACGAGCGGCGAAGCCGACGACACCGCGCACGATGCGCTGCTCAAGCTGCTGCTGGAAGAGGTGCCGGTGAAGAGCGCGGCCAAGCTCGCGGCCGCGCTGACGGGCGCGTCGCGCAACACGCTGTATGCGCGAGCGCTTGTGCTGAAGGATGAGAACTGACACGCGAGCGGGCCGGCACCGGGAAACCGGCGCCGCCATCGCGCGGTGCAGGAAAGACAAAGGGCTGCCCTCGGGCAGCCCTTTTGCATGAGCGGTCGATCCGCTGCGTTACTTCGCCGAGATCGACGCGAACATTTCGTCGCGTGCCTCGCGCGCTTCCTGCGGCGACAGCCCTTCGATCTTCACGCGGCCGGTGCCGGCGTGCACGAGGCCGATCAGCTTCGCGGCCGCATACGACAGGTCGAGCACGCGGCCGCGCTTGTACGGCCCGCGATCGTTGACCTTCACGACGACCCACTTGCCGGTCGACGCGTTCGTCACCTTGATGTACGACGACAGCGGCAGCGTGCGGTGCGCGGCGGTGAGCGCGTTCATGTTGAAACGCTCGCCGTTCGCGGTGCGGCGGCCGTGGAAATCCCGCCCGTACCACGAGGCGCGGCCCGTCTGGCGGAAATCGGATACATCCTTGCCGTCGATCGGCTCGGCATCCGCCAGCGACGACTTCTTCGCGTCCTTGCTGTCGGCAGCCGGCATCGACGCCAGCGCGGAATCAAAATTCAGCTGCTTGTCGCTATCCGCCTTCGCGGCGGCGGCCGTCTTGTCGACGGCGTTCTTCTGGTTCGCGCTACCGGTGGTCTGGCTGGGTGGCACCGCACAGCCCGTCAGCGCAAAAAACAATGCAATGGTCCCGAATCGACTCGGAAAACGTAAATTCATCGACGTGTCGCCTTCTGGTTCGGGCCGCTCCTTCATCACGCCGATTCACAGCGCAGATATGCGGCCCGGACGGCAAATGCGTGCACGCCCCGCTCGGATACGAGCAGGCGGCTTGCATGGGCGCGGCCTTCGTCTAGGCCGCAACCGTCCTGATTAGTTTTCACGTCTGGCGCAACCTGTCCCCAACAGCCTGACCAGACCCCACATGCCGCCATCGAACATGGCTTCACGTTCGCGCGCGTCGAAACGACCGACTCACAGGAACGGCGGCACAGGCCTCATCCGGCGGCGCGGCAGCAGGGCCGCAGGCGGGCGCGCAGCACCCGGCCGGACAAGACGTGAGCACCGAAAGCTCGGTGCTGGATACACCGCCGGACTCCCCGGCGGCTGATGCTTGACGGTGCCTCCGACGCCCCTTTTTAACGGGGCCGAAACACCAGCGAATGGCGTGAAATTCACGCGCAATGGGGCGCATTATACATAAACCAAAAGGTCAACCCGAAAAGCACCCCCTGCGGACCATTGATTCTCACTATGGCCGTAACAATCGACATGCTCCGGGAATGCCCGGACGCATGCACCGCGACGCGCGTCGGGCGACCGGCAGGCAGCACGCGCGACCGGTACAATCGCTCCTTTTAGCCGCCGGTGCCTCCATGAAAGTCACGCTCATTCCGGTCACGCCGTTCCAGCAGAACTGCTCGCTGCTCGTCTGCGAGAAAACGGGCCGCGCCGCCGTCGTCGATCCGGGCGGCGATCTCGACCGGATCGAACAGGAAGTCGCGCGGCAGAACGTGCAGGTCGAGAAGGTGCTGCTCACGCACGGGCACATCGATCACTGCGCGGGCGCGAAGACGCTCGCGACGCATTACGGCGTACCGATCGAGGGGCCGCAGGAAGAAGAGCGCTTCTGGATCGAGAAGCTGCCGATGCAAAGCGAACGCTTCGGCTTTCCGGCCGCCGAGACCTTCGAGCCGGATCACTGGCTGAACGACGGCGACACCGTGCAGTTCGGCGACGAGACGCTCGAGGTCTATCACTGCCCGGGCCACACGCCCGGCCACGTCGTGTTCTTCAGCCGCGCGCATCGCGTCGCGATCGTCGGCGACGTGCTGTTCGCCGGCTCGATCGGCCGTACCGATTTCCCGCGCGGCAATCACGAGGATCTCGTCCGGTCGATCAAGGAGAAGCTGTGGCCGCTCGGCGACGACGTGACGTTCGTACCGGGCCACGGCCCGGTGTCGACGTTCGGCGACGAGCGCCGCACGAACCCGTTCGTGTCCGACAAGGTATTCGGATGAACCAGACCGCCATCCCGGAAATCTACGTCAGCACCGACGTCGAGGCCGACGGCCCGATTCCCGGCCCGCACTCGATGCTGAGCTTCGCGTCGGCGGCCTACACCGAGGACAAGCAGCTGATCGCGACGTTCTCGGCCAACCTCGAAACGCTGCCGGGCGCGCAGGCGCACCCGGTGCAGGAAGCGTGGTGGAAGACCGAGCCCGAAGCATGGGCCGCGTGCCGAAAGGATCTGCAGGCGCCCGAAGCGGCGCTGGTCGCGTACGTCGACTGGGTCGAGGCGCTGCCCGGCAAGCCGGTATTCGTCGCGATGCCGGCCGGCTTCGATTTCACGTTCATGTTCTGGTACATGATGCGCTTCGCCGGGCGCTGCCCGTTCTCGTGGTCGGCGCTCGACATCAAGACGCTCGCGTTCGCGATAACCGGCCTGCCGTACCGCAAGGCGATCAAGCCGCGTTTTCCGAAGCACTGGTTCGACGACCATCCGCACACGCACGTCGCGCTGGATGACGCAATCGAGCAAGGCGCGCTGTTCTGCAACATGCTCGCCGACCTGCGCCGCCAGCAGGCCGCGCTCGCGGGGCTCGCGGTGTCGGACACCGATCGGTCGGACGACGCAGGCGCGGGACAAATTCCCACGGATCCGCGAGCAAATTAGCGAATCTCGCTCAACAACGCGACGCCAGATTGCCTTTCCTTTCCCGGCCCTCTAACATTCAGCGTGTTGTAGTTGCCGCATGGAGGCGCAGGTGACGCTCGATTCCTTTTCGCAAAAAATCCTTCGCCTGTTGCAGCTCGACGCGCGCCGCTCGGTCCAGGAAATCTCGGACCAGGTCGGCCTGTCGAGCACGCCGTGCTGGCGCCGCATCAAGGACATGGAACAGTCGGGCGTGATCCAGCGCTACACGGCGCTGCTCGATCGAGAGAAGCTCGGCCTGCACGTCTGCGCGCTCGCGCATGTGCACCTGACCCGCCACAACGAAGGTGGCGTCGAGCAGTTCGAGCGCGAGATCGCGACCTGCCCGGAAGTCACCGAGTGCTACAGCACGACCGGCGAAGCCGATTACATCCTCAAGATCGTCGCGCCGGACATCAAGGCCTACGACGTGTTCCTGCACGAACGCATCTTCAAGATCCCCGCCGTGTCGCAGGTGCGCACGAGCGTCGTGCTGCGCGAAATCAAGTTCGATACGCAACTGCCGCTGTAACGCGCGGGCACGCGCCGGCGGCCCGCCGCCACGCGTGCCCGCGACCGGTCACGTCTGCGCGGGCATCGTGCGCGTGAAGCCGATCCGGCGCGCGCCGAACTCGCGCTTCAACGCATCGGCGTCGAGCCGGCCGGCCAGCGCCGCGTCGGTGTCGTGCGGATCGCAGTCAAGCGTCACGTCGATCTCGAGCCCCGTACTCAGGTAATGCAGGTTGATGGCCGCCGCATGC
>NZ_JAAGPE010000460.1:0-5081 GCF_017104605.1 Burkholderia sp. Ac-20384
CTGCCGCTGTTCATGCAGGTGCGCGACCGCTACCTTGCTGCGCACCCGAAGCCGGCGTGGACGGCGGTGGGTGCGCACATGCTGGGCGGCGCGCCGGGCTATATCGTCGAGATCAAGGCGGTGGCCGCACTCGCGAAGACCGGACCCGGCAAGTGCCCGGGCCGTGCCGCCCGCGGGCGCGCAGCTTTGCCCGGCCGGCATCGTGCCTGACCGGTCGCTTATGGAGCCCTTCATGAATCCGTCACAGCCGCATTTGCACGACGCGCCGGCCCCGTCCGCGCATGCGTATCCGCTGCTGATCAAGCAGCTGCTTCACACGCCGCTCGCGACGCGGCCCGAGCAGGAGATCGTGTACGGCGACCAGGTCCGGCACGATTACTGGACCTTCCGGCATCGCATCGGGCAACTCGCGAGCGGGCTGACGTCGCTCGGCGTCGGCGCGGGCGATACGGTCGCCGTGATGGACTGGGACAGCCACCGCTACCTGGAGTGCTATTACGCGATCCCGATGATGGGCGCGGTGCTGATGACCGCGAACGTCAGGCTGTCGCCCGACCAGCTCCTCCATACGCTGAACCATTGCGGCGCGCGTGTCGTGCTGGTGCATCGCGATTTCCTGCCGTTGCTGGACGGCATCCGCGACCGGCTCGTCGCCGCGCAGCGCTTCGTGCTGATCGCGGACGGCGCCGAGACCGGGCTGCCCGAAGGTTTTGCCGACGAATACGAACGGCTCGTCGCGGCCAGTTCGCCCGATTTCGTGTTCGGCGAATTCGACGAGAACACCCGTGCGACGACGTTCTATACGACCGGCACGACCGGGCTGCCGAAAGGCGTCGCGTTCAGCCACCGCCAGCTCGTGCTGCACACGCTGGCGGGGATGGCCGCGCTGTCGGGCGCGCGCGATCGCGGGCGCCTGCATCGCGACGATGTCTACATGCCGATCACGCCGATGTTCCACGTGCACGCGTGGGGGCTGCCTTATATCGCGACCGCGCTCGGGCTCAAGCAGGTGTACCCGGGGCGCTACTCGCCCGACGGGCTGGTTGCGCTGATCGCGCGCGAGTCGGTGACGTTCTCGCACTGCGTACCGACGCTGCTCGGCATGATCCTCGACTGTCCCGCATCGGCATCGGTCGATCTCTCGTCGTGGAAGGTGCTCGTCGGCGGCTCGCCGTTGCCGGAAGGGCTTGCGCGGGCGGCACTCGCGCGCGGCATCGACGTGTACACCGGCTACGGGATGTCGGAAACGTGCCCGCTGATGACGATCGCCCAGGTCGATGCGTCGCCGATGGCGAACGGCACGGCCGACGACGACCTCGCGCGCCGGACGAAGGCGGGGCTGCCGCTGCCGCTCGTCGACCTGCGCATCGTCGATGCGCAGTTTCGCGACGTGCCGCATGACGGCCGCGCGGCCGGCGAGGTGGTCGTGCGCATGCCGTGGGCGACGGCCGGCTATCTCGGCGACGCGCCGGCAACGGCGTCGTTGTGGGCCGGCGGCTATCTCCATACGAACGACATCGGCGTGATCGATCCGGACGGCCGGCTGCAGATCACCGACCGGATCAAGGACGTGATCAAGACGGGCGGCGAATGGGTGTCGTCACTGGAGCTCGAGGACATCCTGTCGCGCCATCCCGCCGTACGCGAATCGGCCGTCATCGGCGTGAAGGACGCGCGCTGGGGCGAGCGGCCGCTCGCGCTCGTCGTGCTGGCCGACGATCACGTCGGGCGCGTCGGGCCTGCCGAGTTGCAGGCGCACGTGAAGCAGGTAGCCGATCGCGGGCTGATCTCGCGGTACGCGGTGCCGGAACGGCTGCTGATCGTCGATGCGATCGAGAAGACGAGCGTCGGGAAGATCAACAAGCGGGCGCTGCGGGAGCGCTACCAGCCCGCATGACGGCGCGGCCGGCCGGGCACCGGCCGCCCGCCGCGCCCGCTCAGCCGAGCGTCGTCTTGCCGAGATCCTCGAAGAGCCGGACGTTGTCCCAGTAGGCGGCCAGCCGCGCGATGCGGCCGTCGGCATCGAACTCGAACACGAACGCGTGCCGCAGCGTGAACGACCGGCCGCGGTTCCGGATGCCGATAAAGTCCCGCGCCTGCGTGCCGCGGATCGTGACCTCGGCGGTGGCGTGGCGGCCGGCATCATCCGCATGAATGGCGTCGATCCCGTTCGACAGGTCCGGGAATGCGTCCAGCAGCGTGCCCCAGATCATCCTGCCGTGCGTGGCCGCCCGAGCAGCCGCGCCGGCCGGCACGTAGTCGAGGGCGGCAGCGGGGGAAAAGAGCGCGAGCATCCCTTCGATGTCATGCTGGCGATACCGGTCGAAAAAGGCGGCGACGACGTCGCGACGGTTCATGCGGACTCCTGGCGGAACAACGAGGCAACGGTCCCCACGCGCGGCGCGAGCCGGCTGTGCAGGACACCTTCCGGTCAGGATGGGGCGACTTGCCCGGCGCGGTAGCCCCCCGAATGGGGGGCTGAACAGCACCCGCCCGATCGAGAACAATGCGAGTCCTTCCGTTCGACCGGCGCGCGCCGCGGTACGGACATCACCTACTTTTGACGGCCATCGCCGTGTCGCTATGCTGTTTCGGTACGCGGCGGCACTGCGCCGCGCACCGGGCCGTACCGTGGCCCGGCCTTCCGGGCGGACGCACGCGCGCAGCGCAAGGAGAACAGGAACAGCATGACGTCCAGCGACAGCAGACAAGCAGCAGGGCCTGCGGACGCCGACGGGATCGAAGTGCTGGTGCGCACCAAGCTCGCACCGGCGTCGGCCCGTGGAATCGTGTCGCGCATCGCGCGCTTCGGCCGGCTCGCGCGCGGCCTCGATCGCCGGCTGACGCTCGTGTGCGCGCCGGCCGGGTACGGCAAGACGACCGTGCTGGCGGAATGGCGCCACGCGCTCGTGGCGACGAACGTGAAGGTCGCCTGGGTGAGCCTCGACCAGGACGACGACAACGCGTCGATCTTCTCGTCGTACGTGGTGGCGGCGATCGTCGACGCGACGGGCGGGGTCGGCGGCCGCGCGCAGCGGCTGCTGCGCGACCGCGCGCTGATTCCGCTGAAGATCGTGTTCGACGAATTGCTCAACGAGCTGGAAGTCGCGGGCGTCGAGCTGGTCCTGATGCTCGACGACTACGATCGCCTCGCGTCGCCCGTCATCCACGACGCGATGTTCGAGCTGCTGCGCTATGCGCCATCGAACCTGCACGTGGTGCTGTCGTGCCGCTCGGCGCCCGCGTTGCCGCTCAGCTATTTCGAATCGCGCGACGAGCTCGTCCGGGTCGACGAGGACGATCTGCGCTTCGACGAAGCGGAGACGCGCGCATTCTTCGAGCGCGTCGCCGGCAAGCCGCTCAGTGCGGAAAACGTCGGGCGGCTGCGCGCGGCCACCGAAGGCTGGGTGTCGGGCCTGCAGCTCGCGGCGCTCGCGTTGCGCGACGACAACGATGCGGCGCGCGTCGCCGAGCAGGTCAGCCATGCGCGCGCCGGCATTGCCGCGTACCTGAACGAGAACGTGATGACGCAGGTGCCGGACGCGATCCGTCATTTCCTGCTCTGCACGGCCGTGCTGGACCGGATGACGCCCGCGCTGTGCGATGCGCTGACCGGCCGCGACGATGCTGTCGCGTGCCTGGAGTGGCTGAGCGCGCACAACCTGTTCATCCGCTCGGTCGACGGCGGCCGCCGGAGCTACCGCTATCACGCGCTGTTCCTGCAATACCTGCGCGAGGAGCTGGCGTTGCGCCGGCCGGACGAGGTCGCCGCGCTGCATCGCCGCGCGAGTGCGTGGTACGCGGCCGAACGGCAATGGCCGGATGCGGTCAGGCATGCGCTCGCCGCCGGCGATTTCGACGCGGCCGCCGGCTGGGTCGAGGCGTGCGCGATGAAGCTGATCGCCGCAAGCGACGTCCGCACCGTGCTCGACTGGGTATCGCGCCTGCCGGAGCCGGCGCTGGCGGGCCGCCTGCGGCTGCGGATCGCCCACGTGTGGGCGCTGGCGCTGTCGATGCAGATGGTCGACGCGCGCCGCGCGCTGGAGGCGATCGAAGCCGATATCGCTGCACGGCGGCTCGGCACGGACGCGATCACGGCGACCGAGCTGCTTGGTGTTCGCTCGCTCATCGCGGGGCTGTCGGACCGGAGCATCGAGTCGCTCGAGCTCGGCGAGCGCGTGCTGGCGGCCGGCCCGCCGGCCGGCTCGTGGGTCGAGCAGATCGGGCAGACCACGCTCATCTTCGGGCTCGGCTACGCGGGCCGTCTCGACGACGCGCTCGACCTGCGCGCACGCGCGGAACGCGCGGCGTCGGGCCACGAGCCGCTGTTTGCGCACGTGTACCGGCAGAACATGTCCGGTCTCGCCGAATTCGTCGCGGGCCGCCTGCACGATGCGTCGAAGACGTTCGAGACGGCGCTGCGCGGCGCGGAACGCTCGGCGGGGCGGCTGTCGGCGGCGACCGCGCTGTCGGCCGGCTACCTGTCCGCGATCTATTACGAATGGAACGACTGGCCGAAGGTGCGCGAAGCGCAGCGCGACCGTTTCGACATCGCGATGCAGGCGTGTTCGCTCGGGCCGCTGCTGCGGTTCATGCAGACGGCCGCGGTGCTGCAGTTCCGGTCGGGCAACGAGGCCCGCGCGCACGAGATGCTCGACGAGGCCGACCACATCGCCTGCAGCCGGCAATGGCTGCGGCTGCGCGTCGCCTGCATGGCGACCGGCGTGCGGCTGCATGTGAGCGCGGGGAAGCTGACGCAGGCCCATCGCGTCGGGCGGGCGCTGGCGGCGCTGGTGTCGGCTGAACCGCCGGAAGTCGCGTCGAGCTTCGTCGAGACGTGGCAGATGGCGCAGTCCGCGCGGGCGCGGCTGTTGCTTGCCGATGCGCGCGCGGAAGAGGCCGCCGGGGTCATGGCCACCGTGCACGACGTGCTGGCCGCGCGCGGCTTCGACTGGTTCGCCGCGCAGGCCGCCGTGCTGCGCGCGGTCGCGCTCGAACAGGCCGGGCAGGAAGACGACGCGCTGGCCGTGCTCGCCCCTGCGCTCGAAAACGGGCAAGGCAACGGACTCGTGCGCACGTTC
>NZ_JAAGPE010000461.1:0-5231 GCF_017104605.1 Burkholderia sp. Ac-20384
GAGCACGGCGCCGACGCGTGACACGTCGCGGATCGCGACATGCTCGCCGCGCAGGTGCGGCAGCACGAAGCGCGTGACGAGCGCGGCGGCCGTCAGCCCGACGATCGAATACAGCCCGAGCTGCACGAGGCCCGGGAATCCAGAAAACAGCATCGACGCGAACCCGCACACGGACGTCAGCACGCCGAGCCGGATCGTCGGCCAGTACGCGGCGACCCATGCGCGCGTCGCGTCGGCCGGGCGAGTCGCGCCGCGCGTGCCGGCCTGCGCCGACTGCACGAACAGGTAGATCGAATAGTCGACGGCTTCGCCGATCAGCGTCGTACCGAAGCCGAGCGTCAGCCCGTGAACCGTGCCGAACGCGAGGCTGACCGCCGCGATGCCCGCCGCGACACCCGTCAGTACCGGCAGCAACCCGAGCGCGAGCGTGCGCGGCGAACGGTACAGCGTCAGCAGCAGTGCGACGATCAGCACGACGCTCGCCGTCGACAGCCGTTCGACGTCGTGCCGGATCGTGTCGCGCGTGTCGACCGAGAACACGCCGGGGCCCGTCATCGCGAGCGTGGTCGCGGCGGCGTTCGGCACGGCCTGCTTCGCAGTGGCGAACGCGCGGCGCACGGTGTCGATCGCGCGGGCCTGCGCATCGGTATCGGAACCGGCGGCGGCCGTCTGCACGACGAGCACCGCGCGCGTGCCGTCGCGCGACGCCCACACGCCGTCGCGGCTCGCCGGTTCCGCCGCGCTGTCGAACTGGTCGACGAGCGTGGCGACTTCACCGGTCGGGTCGCGCGGCAGCATCGCCTTGGCCACGAGGCCGGCCGACGAGCTCAGCAGGTCGAGGCTGTCGCCGAGCGCCTGATGCAGGCCGGCGGCGCTGAAGCGCTGCGGCGTGACGGCCGGGCTCAGCAGGTAGCGGTGATCGAAGATGAACTGGCGATCGCGCGCGTCGTTCGCGGCTTCGCCGTTGTGAACGGCCGCGAACTGCGGATCGGTGCGCAGCGCGCCGGCGACGCGTCGCGACAACGCGGCGCGTGTCGCGGCATCGCCGCCGTCGATCGCGACGAGGATCAGCCGCGACACGATGCCGTCGCGCAACTGGTCGACGAGCACGCGCTGCCCGGCGCTCGGCGCACTCGGCAGGAACGCGGACAGGTCGGCCGTGAAGTGCGCGCGCCCGATCGCGACGCCGCATGCGATGAGCACAAACAGCCACACGAGCACCGCGCGCTGCCGCAGCGCGTGCAGGCGTCGCATGACCGGTGACGACGGGGGCCGGGTGCGATCGTCCATCAGTTCGGGTTCACCGGAACGGGTTGCAGGCGCATCACCGAACGGTCGCCGTCGGCCTGCCGGATCGCGACGCTGCGCAACACGTCGCGCGTGCCGTCGAGCGTGATCGTGCTGACGACCTTCAGCATCCGCGAATCGAGCGGCGTGAGCGTCAGCGTCCAGTCGTCGCCGCGCCCGGCGAGTGCGACCTTGTACACCTGTTCGAGCGCGAAGCGGTTGCCGGCGAGCGTCGCGCGGATGCTGTCGATGAACGCGCCGAGTTCCGGATAGCGTGCGAGCGCGAGCGTGTACTTGCGGTTGTTGCGCTCGACGGTGAGCATGTCGCCGTCGACGACGAGGTGTTCCGGCTTCGGGCTCAGCGTGTGCTTCTCGAGATGATCGGGCGCGACGAATACAAGTTCGCCTGACGATTCGACCGGCTGCGTCGCGATCGACAGGTATTTCGTCTCGGTGAATGTCGCGCGTCCCGACTTGTGCTGCGCGAGCGTCGACATCAGCCGGTCGAGCGTCCACGCCGGTGCCGTGTCGGCCGCCTGCACGGGCGCGGCAGCCAGTGCGATCGCGGTGGGGGTTGCCGCGACAGCGACGGTGACGGCGACGGCCAGCATGCGGACGGCGCGACGCAGCATGGACGGGAGCGTGGGCAGGCGGCGGCGAACGGCGGTCATGCGTCGGAATCCCTCGTGGCGGACAGGCCGGCACCGGCGCGCGCCGCGTCGCTGCGCGCGGTCACGGTCGCGGCATCGCCGCCTTGCCAGAAATCGAAATAGTTGAACCAGTTGTACGGTGCCACGCGGCAGTACTTGTCGAGCAGCGCGACGTAGCGCGCGAGTGCCGCGTCGACGGCCGCCGCGCGTGCGTCGCGCCGCACGTCGGAGAAATCGGCGAGCGTCTCGAAGTGCACATCGTAGCGGTTGCCGTCGCGATAGAGGCCCGTCATGAAGATCACCGGACGCTTCAACATCGCGGCCATGTAGAGCGGCCCGAGCGGGAACGCGGCCGGCGCGCCGAGCAGCGGCAGCCGCCGCAGCGACGCGGCCGCGTCGTCGAGCAGCGTGCGGTCGGCGAGCATGCCGACCATGCAGTTCGCGTCGAGGCGCTCGCGCACCTTCAGCATCGAGTCGACCTGCCCGAGCGGGATCACTTCCGGCTGCGCGGCGGGATTCACCGCGGCGAGCGTCGCGTTGATCTTGCGCGCGTTCTTCTCGTACATCGTCACGACCACGCGCAGGTCCGGGTGCGTGCGGCCGATCGCGCGCACGACCTCGAAGCTGCCGAGGTGCGCGCCCATCAGGAATGCGCCGCGTCCGCCCGCGAGTGCGTCATCGACGAGCGTTTCGCCGTGCAGCCGGATGTCGAACAGGTCGAAGCGCCCGTTCATCAGGTAGATACGATCGTGGATCGTTGCCGCGAACGTGAACACGTGCCGGTACACGTCGCGCCAGCGCGCGGGGCGGCCGAGCACGCGGCGCAGGTAGTCACGCGATGCCGCGCATGCGACTGGCGAGAACAGCACGAAATACGTCGCGATCAGGTGCAGTACGACGCGCGCGCGCTGCCGGCCGAAGCGCAGCGAGATCCACGTCATCGCGCGCAGCAAGCCGGCATTGCTGCGCTCCTGGCGTTCGGCCCACGCGGTGCGCTTCATGGCTGCGCGCCATCCTGCGCGGCCGGCGGCGCAGACAGCACACCGCTCGCGACTTCACGCGCCCCGGCGCGCAGCGTGAAGCGGATCGCGCCGCTTGAGGCCACGTCGTAGGCGAGATCGAGCGGTTCGCCGGGGGCGACCGGGCTCAGGAATTTCGCGGACCCGAGGCGCCACGTGTGCAGCGGGCGGTTCAGCGCCGTGCCGATCGCATGGATCGCGTGATCGAGCAGCACGACGCCCGGCACGACCGGATGGCCGGGGAAGTGGCCGGGCAGCGCGGGGTGACCGGCGGGGATCGTGAATCCGAGCGCGGGCGCGGGCATGCCGGCCGGGGCGCGTACGGGCGTCGGCGCGGCTGCGGTGCGCGCATGTTGCGCAACGAGCGCGGTGAGCACGTCGCGTGGCAGCTTGCCCGTTTCGTTGCGCGGCAGCGCGTCGACGAACACGAGCGGGCGCGGCATGAACGCAGGATCGATCCGTTCGCGCAGCGCGCGCTGCAGGTCGGCTGACGCGAGCGTCGGTGCGACGACCAGCGCGACGAGACGCGTGACCGGTTCGAGCCCCGAGTCGGCGTGTGCGGGCGCGACATCGTCGGGCATGAAGAACACGCCGTCGATCACCTGCGGAATCGCATTGAGCTGATGGTTCAGGTATGCGAGCGACGTGCGCTTGCCGGCGATGTTGACGAGGTCGGCCTTGCGGCCGTGCAGCAGGAACCGGCCGTCGTCGAGCAGTTCGAGCGCATCGCCCATCGGCACGGGCGCCTCGACGTGCCCGCCCGATACCCAGATCGTCGGCTCGCCGTCGTCGCTCTCCGGGTCGTCGCGCGCGTCGAGCCGGATGTCCGGGAACAACGCCCACGTCGCGCCTTGCGACGTGCGGCGCGTGGCGATCTGGCCGGTTTCGGTGCTGCCGTAGATTTCGACGAGCGGCGCGTCGAGCGCGGCCTCGGCTTCGTACGCGAGCTTTTCCGACAGCGGCGCGGTGGCCGACAGCACGAGCGCGGCAGGCGGCAGCGCATGGCCGGCCGCCAGCAGCGCACGCAGGTGGATCGGCGACGTGACGAGCACGCGCGGCTGCGGGATCGCGTCGAGTTCGTCGCGAATGTCGACCGGGTAGAACGGCTGGCGGTTGCTGAACGCGAGGCCGCCGATCAGCGCGAGCAGCACCGTCGACTCGAAGCCGTACATGTGCTGCGCGGGCACCGTGCCGATCAGCGTGGCCGCGCGGCCGTCGAGCAGCCCGAGGCGGTCGGCCGCCGCGCGCACGCAGCCGACCAGGAAGCCCCAGGTCTTGCGGTGCGGCACCGGCGCGCCGGTCGAGCCGGACGTGAACACGTAGGCCATGATCCGCGCCGCATCGATCTGCGGGACGGCGAACGGCGCATCGCTCGCGAGCGCGCCGGGGGCGGCATCGGGGTACGCGAAGCGCGGCAGGTCGATCGCGCAGTCGGGCGCGTCGTGCAGGCAGAACGCGTCGGGCGCGAACGAGGCGAGCTGGCGGACCATTTCCGGCGTGTGCGTCGAGGGCAGCAGGCTGATCTTGCCGGCCACGAGCGCGGCGCACAGGCTGACCGCGAAGCGGTAGCGGTCGCGGCACACATTGAACACGTGGCCGCCGGTGGGCAGCGCGGCGGCCACGCGTGCAACGTCGGCGACGAACGCGCGCACGGTGACGGGCGCGCCGTCGCGCCAGGCGATCGTCTGGTCCGGAGACGAATGAAAAACCAGCGGGTGAGTCGGCATAAATCGGTCAAAACGGGAGCGAAGGCCGGCGCGCCGCATGGCGGCGTCGCGCCGGCCGTGAATTCATCGTGACGGCTGCGATGCGTGGGTCGTCGCGCGATACGCGCGCACCGCATCGACCATGCGCGGCCGTGCTTCGTGCGGCAGTGCGAAGCGCCGGCACGCATGCTCGGCGGCGAACATCACGGCGACGAGCGGCAGCGACAGGTAGTTCGCGAACGTCGACCACGTGACGATCGGCGCGGTCGCGAACAGCAGCGTCGACACGGCGGCGATCGCGACGAAGAACAGCGTCCATGCGAGCGTGATCCGCCGCGTGTAGCGCGCGACGGCCGGCGTGATCGTGCCGTGGATCATCGTCGCGAAGCGCGTGCACAGCGGCACCTGGCCGGCCGCGAGCGTGCGGCCGAACAGCAGCGCCATCGCGAGGTTGAAACTTGCGTGTTCCAGATACAGGCCCCATTCGAAATGCCGGGCGAGCGGCACGCGCGTGGCCCACAGCGCGGCGGCGGCAAGCAGCCACGCCGGCACGAGCCACGCGCGATGCG
>NZ_JAAGPE010000046.1:0-48225 GCF_017104605.1 Burkholderia sp. Ac-20384
CCCGAACAGGACCGTGAAACGACTCTACGCCGATGATAGTGCGGATTCCCGTGTGAAAGTAGGTAATCGTCAGGCTCCCTAAGCCAGAAACCCCCGCCCGAAAGGCGGGGGTTTTTGCATTGGCGCGGCGGAAATGCACCAAGGGACGGGCGGCCTGGCCGGAGCTGGGGCGCCGAATGCACCGATCCAGGCACCTGCCGTTCTCGAGCGATCCGCGGCACCGTCGCCACGCAAGTCTTTAGGTGCGTTTCGCGGCGCTCCACATCAATCTGGCTGGGGCCGAAGCGCCGAAGCGCCGAAGCGCCGAAGCGCCGAAGCGTCGTCTCGGGTCTCCATTGTTCTCGAGCGGTCGACAGCTCTGCGCCACTGATCAAATCGATCGAGCTGGCCCCGCACTCGTGGCTGGCGCTGGCCGAAACCCACATTCCAACATCCGCCTTCCCGCTGTTCACGACGATGGCGACCAGGTCGAGTAGCGTCTCCATCACATACCTAGCTACCTCTCGACGTAGATTTGAACGTCGCGGGCTCTGGTCCGATGTGGCATCGTCGCCCCCTCGATTGCCGACTATCGGACGTCGTTCAGCGGCGTATTGAGCTCATCCTTGGCCCAAAGTCACCATTGCAATTCCGTGCCTATCGAGCATGTTTCGCTGCCTCCGTCACCGCGTGAAGCGCCAACATGAGCCAGGCAACGGGTCGCCTCAATCGGGTGTTTGGGCGTGTTCTAACCACGAGCGTTGAACGACTGCTACCCGTCGAGCGAGTGAAGACGGATTGAGCCCAGGATGACATCGTGTAGCCATTCAGAGCTGTTTCCGCCTCAATTCATTGCATCTTCGCTCAAGTTGACCTACACGAAGATACGAGCACGCGTAATCAGTCGGTTCGAAAAAAGCGGCGTGTCGCGCGAACCGCACGTCCGCGAGTTCATCGACCGGATAGCGTCAGGAATCCGCGCTGTTGCTTTTGACGAGCACGGGCTGCCCGTCGCGCAACACCTAGATTTCTTCAATGACTGAATAGGCCGTGCCGCCAAAGCAGTCTCACCCTTCGTCCATTGAGCGCGAAGTGTGTGCAGTCGACGTCGACGCCGTTCGATCGTACCGTGCATCCGATACTCGGATCCCGGAGTGCGGAGCCATCGACGGGCGAAAACCAGCGCGCCGTGTTCCGGCCTTGATCTCGGGTTAGCACGACCAACGCCGGGAGCGAGCAGTAGGTACTGAAGACCGGATGTCGAACGCCAGCTTTCCGGCGTCGTCGGATAGATGCGGAGCGGAAAACGCGCCGGCGTCAAACTCCGCGCAGGTATTGATGTTCAACTGCACGAGACGAGCATCGTACGGGCAGGCGGGATGTCGCGTGTATGCTGCGGACTCGCTGCGATAGGCCGACCAGATACTGATGTTCGTCGGCTTACACGATGGAGAGATGCAGTGGGCGGCACATTGCAGAATGTTCGCCGAGATCGCTTCGACAAGCCTGCGGGGCAGGCTCGGGCGGGGCCGCATATCGTCGCCGAGCAATGGCTGCAACGGGTCGACGCTCGCCGGTCCGTCGGACTCACGCTCTGGTGCGTTATCGCCGGCGCAGGCGAGATTACATGGACACCTCGTTGAGCAGCCACGCATAGGCGATCGCATCTTGGCCCAACGGGGAGGCCTAGCAGAACCGATGCGCACGGCACCGAGGCAGCCGGCATCTAGTGCGGGCTTCAGTCGGTCATATGCGGTGAGCACTGCGGCTGCCGCCGGGCGTCCTGGAGCGTGGCTGTCACCCAGCGCCAGCTGGCGGATCCTGGTGATCGTGCTCGGGCGATACCAGGCGTCCGACGGACCGGCGGCATGCACGGTCAAAGCCATGAAGTCATCGCAACGGCAAGCCTGCGCACGAAGATCCGAACCGGAGGCGGGCAGTTGACCCGCGATGGTATCGCGCCTGTCGCTTAAGTCGGCAAAGGTCGGTGTCGCGCCCATCACTTCCGGTCGGCGGCCGGCCGGATGGCCCGAAGCAGCTGCCGGAAAACACCCGAAAGCCTTGCCATGTATATCGCCTGCAGGTCCGGCCAGACAACCGTGAGATCGGAGGCGGCATCGCGCAAAGTATCAGGGGCGGATCAATGAATCCGCCCGGCACGGAATTTGCGGAAATTTTTCGTTTACCCGCTTGGCAGAGTGCGAAAGAGGTCGTATGATGGCGGTCTTTCGTTTTCAGCGTAGATGCAGATCGACGTTGAGGGCGGAGTCTGACGAAGATGTGGCACTGATCGGTAGCACCCATGCTTGCCTTAGCCGGGCGAGGGCGGGAGATCGGTGGTCAAGCCGGTGTCGGGAAGAGAGTGAAAATAATCTTCCGGATGTGCTTGACAGATGTGCGATGCACCCCCATAATCGTCAGTTCTCTACGGAGGGGTGCCCGAGTGGCTAAAGGGGGCAGACTGTAAATCTGTTGGCTTACGCCTACGTTGGTTCGAATCCAACCTCCTCCACCAAGATTATCAGCGCAGTGAGCGGTAAGGAATCGTTTGTGGCCCGTGCGGGTGTAGCTCAATGGTAGAGCAGAAGCCTTCCAAGCTTACGACGAGGGTTCGATTCCCTTCACCCGCTCCAGACCGCGAAGTTGAAGCGTAAAGCGCCCATGTGGCTCAGTGGTAGAGCACTCCCTTGGTAAGGGAGAGGTCGGCAGTTCGATCCTGCCCATGGGCACCAGCAGTACAAAGTCAGTGTCTTGTTTGCGCGCGGCGCAACCTGTGAAATTCCTTTTGGGAGTCGAAAATGGCCAAGGGTAAATTCGAGCGGACCAAGCCGCACGTGAACGTTGGTACGATTGGTCACGTTGACCACGGCAAGACGACGCTGACGGCAGCGATCACGACGGTTCTGACGAAGAAGTTCGGCGGCGAAGCGAAGGCATACGACCAGATCGACGCGGCACCGGAAGAAAAGGCGCGCGGCATTACGATCAACACGGCACACGTCGAGTACGAAACGGCTAACCGCCACTACGCACACGTCGACTGCCCGGGCCACGCTGACTATGTGAAGAACATGATCACGGGCGCAGCGCAGATGGACGGCGCGATCCTGGTTTGCTCGGCAGCTGACGGCCCGATGCCGCAGACGCGTGAGCACATCCTGCTGGCGCGTCAGGTTGGCGTTCCGTACATCATCGTGTTCCTGAACAAGTGCGACATGGTGGACGACGCTGAACTGCTCGAGCTGGTCGAGATGGAAGTTCGCGAACTCCTGTCGAAGTACGACTTCCCGGGCGACGACACGCCGATCGTGAAGGGTTCGGCCAAGCTGGCGCTGGAAGGCGACACGGGCGAGCTGGGCGAAGTGGCGATCATGAGCCTGGCCGACGCGCTGGACACGTACATCCCGACGCCGGAGCGTGCAGTTGACGGCGCGTTCCTGATGCCGGTGGAAGACGTGTTCTCGATCTCGGGCCGTGGTACGGTCGTGACGGGTCGCGTTGAGCGCGGCATCGTGAAGGTCGGCGAAGAAATCGAAATCGTCGGTATCAAGCCGACGGTGAAGACGACCTGCACGGGCGTCGAAATGTTCCGCAAGCTGCTGGACCAAGGTCAAGCAGGCGACAACGTTGGTATCCTGCTGCGCGGCACGAAGCGTGAAGACGTGGAGCGTGGCCAGGTTCTGGCGAAGCCGGGTTCGATCACGCCGCACACGCACTTCACGGCTGAAGTGTACGTGCTGAGCAAGGACGAAGGCGGCCGTCACACGCCGTTCTTCAACAACTACCGTCCGCAGTTCTACTTCCGTACGACGGACGTGACGGGCTCGATCGAGCTGCCGAAGGACAAGGAAATGGTGATGCCGGGCGACAACGTGTCGATCACGGTGAAGCTGATCGCTCCGATCGCGATGGAAGAAGGTCTGCGCTTCGCAATCCGCGAAGGCGGCCGTACGGTCGGCGCCGGCGTCGTCGCCAAGATCATCGAGTAAGCCAGTTATTCGTTGATCGACAGTTTTGGGGCTGGCAACAGCCGGCCCCAGCATGGTTTAGGGGTATAGCTCAACTGGCAGAGCGTCGGTCTCCAAAACCGAAGGTTGGGGGTTCGATTCCCTCTGCCCCTGCCAAAAAATAGCCACGTGTCCTACGTGGCATTTGTTTTAAGGTGTTATGGCGAATCCATCCGTCGAAACTGTAAATACCTCCGGCGATAAGCTGATGCTGGCCCTGGGCGTATTGTTGGTCTTGGCCGGATTCGTGGGCTTCTTCTGGCTGGCCAATCAGCAGTGGTATGTCCGCGGTGCCGCGTTGGCGGTAGGTATCATCGCCGGCGTGGCCGTCGGGCTGATGTCCGCACCTGGCAAGAGCCTCATCGCCTTTGCCAAGGATTCGTACAAGGAAGTCCGCAAGGTCGTTTGGCCCACCCGCAAGGAAGCAACGCAAACCACACTCGTCGTGTTCGGTTTCGTGCTCGTGATGGCGATTTTCCTCTGGTTGAGTGACAAATCGATCGAATGGGTGATTTTCTCGGCGATTCTGGGTTGGAAATGATATGAGCGATACTCCGGCATCCCCGAGCGGAAAGCGTTGGTACGTCGTGCACGCCTACTCCGGTATGGAGAAGAGCGTGCAACGTGCGCTTCAGGAGCGCATTGAACGTGCTGGCATGCAGGACAAATTCGGTCAGATCCTGGTCCCGACCGAAGAAGTGGTCGAAGTCAAAGGCGGCCACAAGGCAGTAACCGAGCGTCGTTTCTTCCCCGGCTACGTGCTGGTTGAGATGGAAATGACGGACGAAACGTGGCACCTCGTGAAGAACACCGCGAAGGTCACCGGTTTCGTCGGCGGTGCACGTAACCGCCCGACCCCGATTTCCCCGAAGGAAGTCGAGAAGATCATGTCGCAGATGCAGGAAGGCGTTGAGAAGCCGCGCCCGAAGACCCTGTTCGAAGTCGGCGAGATGGTGCGTGTCAAGGAAGGCCCGTTCACGGACTTCAATGGCACCGTCGAAGAAGTCAACTACGAAAAATCGCGCGTGCGTGTGTCGGTCACCATCTTTGGTCGATCCACCCCGGTCGAACTCGAGTTCGGCCAGGTCGAAAAAGTTTGATCCCGATTCGGTGGGCAGCCTCGGCTGCCCACCTTCGCGCTTACGGCCCGCGTCATGGCCGTTGAGGAGCGTCAGTAGCCAGTGGCGAAAGCGCGTTACTACTCACCGAACGCCTTCTCCGGCGTTCCAATGAGGTTCACAAATGGCAAAGAAGATTATCGGCTTTATCAAGCTGCAGATCCCTGCAGGTAAAGCCAACCCGTCGCCGCCGGTCGGTCCGGCACTGGGCCAGCGCGGCCTGAACATCATGGAGTTCTGCAAGGCGTTCAACGCGCAGACTCAAGGCATGGAGCCGGGTCTGCCGGTGCCGGTGGTCATCACGGCATTCGCTGACAAGAGCTTCACGTTCGTGATGAAGACGCCGCCGGCGACCGTCCTGATCAAGAAGGCGGCGAAGGTGGACAAGGGCTCGAGCAAGCCGCACACCGACAAGGTCGGTTCGATCACGCGCGCTCAAGCTGAAGAAATCGCGAAGACCAAGATGCCGGACCTTACGGCAGCTGATCTGGACGCAGCCGTTCGCACCATCGCTGGTAGCGCACGCTCGATGGGCATCACTGTGGAGGGCGTGTAAATGGCTAAGATCTCCAAGCGCCGTCAGGCATTTGCTGCCAAGGTTGATCGTCAGAAGCTGTACGCGATCGAAGACGCACTGAGCCTCGTGAAGGAATGCGCGAGCGCGAAGTTCGACGAGTCGATCGACGTCGCAGTCCAGCTCGGCATCGATGCGAAGAAGTCGGACCAGGTCGTTCGTGGTTCGGTCGTTCTGCCGGCAGGTACAGGCAAGTCGGTTCGCGTTGCTGTGTTCGCGCAAGGCGAGAAGGCTGAGCAAGCGCGTGCAGCAGGCGCGGAAATCGTCGGTATGGAAGACCTGGCAGAGCAGATCAAGGCTGGCCAGATGGACTTCGATATCGTGATCGCTTCGCCGGACACGATGCGTATCGTCGGTACGCTCGGCCAGATCCTCGGCCCGCGCGGCCTGATGCCGAACCCGAAGGTCGGTACGGTCACGCCGGACGTCGCAACCGCCGTCAAGAACGCGAAGGCTGGTCAGGTGCAATTCCGTGTCGACAAGGCCGGTATCATCCACGCGACCATCGGCCGTGCATCGTTCGAACCGACCGCACTGCGTTCGAACCTGTCGGCACTGATCGAAGCGCTGCAGAAGGCAAAGCCGGCAACGAGCAAGGGCGTCTACCTGCGCAAGATTGCACTGTCGAGCACGATGGGCGTCGGCGTGCGTGTCGACCAGGGTACGCTGGCAGCACAGTAAGCAAGTATTCGGGCCGCTTCGTTCGCGAAGCGGTCTAAATGGGCTTTGGGCGGTTGTTCGTGCAGTAGGCGGGCAACCGGTTATCAAAGACCGTTGGTGGGGCGCAGCAGTCAGGTGATCCCTTAATTCAAGCCAACGCAGATGGCGAACCCGAAAAAGTTTTGCAGTGGTGAAGCCGCAGGCCGTGAAGCGATTCCCGGCGTGAGGTGGAAATACTCCTAACGAGGTCGGACGCCGTTGTTGAACGAGGTACGCGAGGTTTCGTGCCGAACGTATCGTTTCTGGAGGCTAACCGTGCCGCTTAATAGAGAAGACAAGCAAGCCGTCGTCGCTGAGGTTTCCGCGCAAGTCGCGAAGGCCCAGACCGTTGTGCTGGCTGAGTATCGTGGAATTGCGGTTGGCGATCTGACCAAGCTGCGCGCGCAAGCGCGTGAGCAACAGGTTTACCTGCGCGTGTTGAAGAACACGCTGGCGCGTCGCGCTGTTGAAGGTACGCCGTTTGCTCCGCTGGCAGAGCAGATGACTGGCCCGTTGATCTACGGCATCTCGGAAGATGCAATTGCTGCTGCTAAGGTCGTCAACGACTTCAGCAAGAGCAATGACAAGTTGGTCATCAAGGCTGGTTCGTTCGATGGCAAGGTGATGGACAAGGCTGGCGTGCAAGCGCTGGCAAGCATCCCGAGCCGCGAAGAACTGCTCTCGAAGCTGCTGTTCGTTATGCAATCGCCTGTTTCGAGCTTCGCGCGCGCTCTTGCCGCGCTGGCCGAGAAGAAGCAAGCGGAAGCTGCGTAATCGAACGTGCATCAGCGTCATTGATCGCTGGCTGTATCCGAATTCAATTTAGGAGTATTTCAAATGGCAATCGCAAAAGAAGACATCCTGGCAGCAGTCGAAGGGATGACCGTTCTGGAACTGAACGAACTGGTCAAGGCATTCGAAGAGAAGTTTGGCGTGTCGGCAGCTGCAGTGGCAGTCGCTGGCCCGGCAGGCGGCGGCGCTGCTGCTGCTGCTGAAGAGCAGACCGAATTCACGGTCATGCTGCTCGAAGCAGGCGGCAACAAGGTTGCAGTCATCAAGGCAGTTCGCGAACTGACGGGCCTGGGCCTGAAGGAAGCGAAGGACCTGGTTGACGGCGCACCGAAGCCCGTCAAGGAAGCAGTGCCGAAGGCTGCTGCTGACGAAGCCAAGAAGAAGCTGGAAGACGCAGGCGCGAAGGCTGAAATCAAGTAAGTTTCGGTTCGTTGCGCGAAGGCTGGCGGTATTTTCACCGCCGGCCTTTTTGTGCTTTGTGGGGACGTTATTCTGGCACTCATTCGGGAGCCCGAATAATCGGTCCCAGAAGCCAAAGAAAACCGTCTGATCGTTGCGATTGATCACGAATGGCGGTTCTCTTTGTCTTCTGAAGCGACTGCAGAAGGCAAGTTTGGTCGGGTAGCGGGCAACACAGGCATCCGCTGCCGTCAGCCAGCGGTTGGTAGCGGCCAACCACCAAGCTTCTCGGCTCGTTCAAGCCGTGTCGGACGGCCATCGGGTCTCAGTCGGTGAACACTCGGGTTTGAAACGTCCAGGTATTCCGCCTCGATAGCACCCGCCGTGATTCGGAGATCGTATGCAATATTCCTTCACCGAGAAGAAGCGCATTCGCAAGAGTTTCGCGAAGCGCCCCATCGTTCACCAAGTTCCTTTCTTGCTGGCTACCCAGCTTGAATCATTCAGCACGTTTCTGCAAGCCGATGTGCTCGCGGCGCAACGCAAGCCCGAAGGTTTGCAGGCCGCGTTCACGTCGGTATTTCCCATTGTTTCGCACAACGGCTTCGCTCGCCTCGAGTTCGTGAGCTACGCGCTGTCCGCGCCGGCATTCAACATCAAGGAATGCCAGCAGCGCGGCCTGACGTACTGCTCCGCACTGCGCGCGAAGGTCCGCCTTGTCATCCTCGACAAGGAATCGCCGAACAAGCCGGTCGTCAAGGAAGTGAAAGAGCAGGAAGTGTACATGGGCGAAATGCCGCTCATGACGCCGACGGGCTCGTTCGTCATCAACGGCACCGAGCGTGTCATCGTCTCGCAGCTGCACCGTTCGCCGGGCGTGTTCTTCGAACACGACAAGGGCAAGACGCACAGCTCGGGCAAGCTGCTGTTCTCGGCACGGATCATTCCGTATCGCGGCTCGTGGCTCGACTTCGAATTCGACCCGAAGGACATCCTGTACTTCCGCGTCGACCGTCGCCGCAAGATGCCGGTCACGATCCTGCTGAAGGCCATCGGCCTGACGCCGGAACAGATCCTCGCGAACTTCTTCGTGTTCGACAACTTCACGCTGATGGACGAAGGCGCGCAACTCGAGTTCGTGCCCGAGCGCCTGCGTGGTGAAGTCGCGCGTTTCGACATCACGGATCGTGATGGCAAGGTCATCGTCCAGAAGGACAAGCGGATCAACGCGAAGCACATTCGCGACCTCGAAGCCGCGAAGACCAAGTTCATCTCGGTGCCGGAAGACTATCTGCTCGGCCGCGTGCTGGCGAAGAACGTCGTCGATGGCGACACCGGCGAAGTGATCGCGAGCGCGAACGACGAAGTCACGGAAAGCGTGCTCGAGAAGCTGCGCGAAGCGGGCATCAAGGACATCCAGACGCTCTACACGAACGACCTGGACCAGGGCCCGTACATCTCGTCGACGCTGCGTGTCGACGAAACGACCGACAGGACGGCCGCGCGCATCGCGATCTACCGCATGATGCGTCCGGGCGAGCCGCCGACCGAAGAAGCGGTCGAGGCACTGTTCAACCGTCTGTTCTACAGCGAAGAAGCGTACGACCTGTCGAAGGTCGGCCGTATGAAGTTCAACCGCCGCGTCAGCCGTGACGAGATCACCGGCCCGATGACGCTGCAGGACGACGACATCCTCGCGACGATCAAGATCCTCGTCGAGCTGCGCAACGGCAAGGGCGAAGTGGACGACATCGACCACCTCGGCAACCGTCGCGTGCGTTGCGTCGGCGAACTGGCGGAAAACCAGTTCCGCGCAGGTCTCGTGCGTGTCGAGCGCGCGGTCAAGGAACGCCTCGGCCAGGCCGAAAGCGAAAACCTGATGCCGCACGACCTGATCAACTCGAAGCCGATTTCGTCGGCGATTCGCGAGTTCTTCGGTTCGTCGCAGCTGTCGCAGTTTATGGACCAGACCAACCCGCTGTCGGAAATCACGCACAAGCGCCGTGTTTCCGCACTGGGCCCGGGCGGTCTGACGCGCGAGCGCGCAGGCTTTGAAGTCCGCGACGTGCACCCGACCCACTATGGCCGCGTGTGCCCGATCGAAACGCCGGAAGGTCCGAACATCGGCCTGATCAACTCGCTCGCACTGTATGCGCACCTGAACGAGTACGGCTTCCTCGAGACGCCGTACCGCAAGGTCGTGGACAGCAAGGTGACCGACCAGATCGATTACCTGTCGGCGATCGAAGAAGGCCGCTACATGATCGCTCAGGCGAACGCCGCGATCGACGAGAACGGCCAGCTGATCGACGAACTCGTGTCGTCGCGTGAAGCCGGCGAAACGATGATGGTCACGCCGGATCGTATCCAGTACATGGACGTTGCGCCGTCGCAGATCGTGTCGGTGGCAGCTTCGCTGATTCCGTTCCTTGAACACGATGACGCGAACCGTGCACTGATGGGTTCGAACATGCAGCGTCAGGCCGTGCCGTGTCTGCGTCCGGAAAAGCCGGTCGTCGGTACGGGCATCGAGCGCACCTGTGCGGTCGACTCGGGTACGACGGTTCAGGCGTTCCGCGGCGGCGTCGTCGATTATGTCGACGCGGGCCGTATCGTGATTCGCGTGAACGACGACGAAGCAGTCGCAGGTGAAGTCGGTGTCGACATCTACAACCTGATCAAGTACACGCGTTCGAACCAGAACACGAACATCAACCAGCGTCCGATCGTGAAGATGGGCGACAAGGTCTCGCGCGGCGACGTGCTGGCCGACGGCGCCTCGACGGACCTGGGCGAGCTTGCGCTCGGCCAGAACATGCTGATCGCGTTCATGCCGTGGAACGGCTACAAC
The DNA here is from genome assembly GCF_017104605.1 of Burkholderia sp. Ac-20384. NCBI lineage: Bacteria > Pseudomonadati > Pseudomonadota > Betaproteobacteria > Burkholderiales > Burkholderiaceae > Burkholderia > Burkholderia sp. Ac-20384. The sequence continues at coordinate 10,420 of NZ_JAAGPE010000046.1, forward strand.
TTCGAGGATTCGATCCTGATCTCGGAGAAGGTCGTTGCGGACGATCGCTACACGTCGATCCACATCGAAGAGCTGAACGTCGTTGCACGCGACACGAAGCTCGGGCCGGAAGAAATCACGCGCGACATCTCGAACCTGGCAGAAGTCCAGCTCGGCCGTCTCGACGAATCGGGCATCGTGTACATCGGTGCTGAAGTCGAAGCAGGCGACGTGCTGGTCGGCAAGGTCACGCCGAAGGGCGAGACCCAGCTGACGCCGGAAGAGAAGCTGCTGCGCGCGATCTTCGGCGAGAAGGCTTCGGACGTGAAGGACACGTCGCTGCGCGTGCCGTCGGGCATGAGCGGCACCGTGATCGACGTCCAGGTGTTCACGCGTGAAGGCATCCAGCGCGACAAGCGTGCGCAACAGATCATCGACGATGAACTGAAGCGTTACCGTCTCGACCTGAACGACCAGCTGCGCATCGTGGAAGGCGACGCGTTCCAGCGTCTCGCACGCATGCTCGTGGGCAAGGTCGCGAACGGTGGTCCGAAGAAGCTCGCGAAGGGTACGAAGATCGACCAGGCTTACCTGGAAGACCTCGACCACTACCACTGGTTCGACATCCGCCTCGCGGACGACGAAGCAGCGGCGCAGCTCGAAGCGATCAAGAACTCGATCGAAGAAAAGCGTCACCAGTTCGACCTCGCGTTCGAAGAGAAGCGCAAGAAGCTCACGCAAGGCGACGAACTGCCGCCGGGCGTGCTGAAGATGGTCAAGGTGTACCTTGCGGTCAAGCGTCGCCTGCAGCCTGGCGACAAGATGGCAGGCCGTCACGGTAACAAGGGTGTCGTGTCGAAGATCGTCCCGATCGAAGACATGCCGTACATGGCCGATGGCCGTCCGGCAGACGTCGTGCTGAACCCGCTGGGCGTTCCGTCGCGGATGAACGTGGGTCAGGTTCTGGAAGTGCACCTCGGCTGGGCCGCGAAGGGTCTCGGCTGGCGTATCGGCGAAATGCTGCAGCGTCAGGCGAAGATCGAGGAAATGCGCGTGTTCCTGACGAAGATCTACAACGACTCGGGCCGCCAGGAAGATCTGGAAAGCTTCACCGACGAAGAGATCCTCGAACTCGCGAAGAACCTGCGCGAAGGCGTGCCGTTCGCAACGCCGGTGTTCGACGGTGCGACCGAGGAAGAAATGGGCAAGATGCTCGACCTCGCGTTCCCGGACGACATCGCTGAACAGCTCGGCATGAACCCGTCGAAGAACCAGGTCCGTCTGTACGACGGCCGCACGGGTGAAATGTTCGAACGTCGCGTGACGCTTGGCTACATGCACTACCTGAAGCTGCACCACTTGGTCGACGACAAGATGCACGCGCGTTCGACCGGTCCGTACTCGCTCGTCACGCAGCAGCCGCTGGGTGGTAAGGCGCAGTTCGGTGGCCAGCGTTTCGGTGAAATGGAAGTGTGGGCACTCGAAGCGTACGGCGCGTCCTACGTGCTGCAGGAAATGCTGACGGTGAAGTCGGACGACGTGAACGGCCGTACCAAGGTTTATGAAAACCTGGTCAAGGGCGATCACGTGATCGATGCAGGCATGCCGGAATCCTTCAACGTGCTCGTGAAGGAAATCCGCTCGCTCGGTATCGACATCGATCTCGACCGCAATTAATCGGACTACGGAGAGAAAGCAATGAAAGCTCTGCTCGATCTATTCAAGCAAGTCCAACAGGAAGAAGTTTTCGACGCGATCAAGATCGGTCTGGCCTCGCCGGACAAGATCCGTTCGTGGTCGTTCGGCGAAGTGAAGAAGCCGGAGACCATCAACTACCGTACGTTCAAGCCGGAACGCGATGGTCTCTTCTGCGCGAAGATCTTCGGGCCGATCAAGGACTACGAGTGCCTGTGCGGCAAGTACAAGCGTCTGAAGCACCGCGGCGTGATCTGCGAGAAGTGCGGCGTCGAAGTGACGCTGGCGAAGGTGCGTCGTGAACGGATGGGCCACATCGAGCTGGCCTCGCCGGTCGCTCACATCTGGTTCCTGAAGTCGCTGCCGTCGCGTCTGGGCATGGTGCTCGACATGACGCTGCGCGACATCGAACGCGTGCTGTACTTCGAAGCCTATGTGGTGATCGAACCGGGCATGACGCCGCTGAAGGCGCGGCAGATCATGACCGAAGAGGATTACTACAACAAGGTCGAGGAATACGGCGACGAATTCCGTGCCGAAATGGGCGCGGAAGGTGTGCGTGAACTGCTGCGCGCGATCAACATCGACGAGCAGGTCGAGACGCTGCGCACCGAGCTGAAGAACACCGGCTCGGAAGCGAAGATCAAGAAGTACGCGAAGCGCCTGAAGGTCCTCGAGGCATTCCAGCGCTCGGGCATCAAGCCCGAGTGGATGATCCTCGAAGTGCTGCCGGTGCTGCCGCCGGAACTGCGTCCGCTCGTGCCGCTGGACGGCGGCCGTTTCGCGACGTCGGACCTGAACGACCTGTATCGCCGCGTGATCAACCGTAACAACCGGTTGAAGCGTCTGCTCGAGCTGAAGGCGCCTGAAATCATCGTCCGCAACGAAAAGCGGATGCTGCAGGAAGCCGTCGACTCGCTGCTCGACAACGGTCGTCGCGGCAAGGCGATGACGGGTGCGAACAAGCGTCCGCTGAAGTCGCTCGCCGACATGATCAAGGGTAAGGGCGGTCGTTTCCGTCAGAACCTGCTGGGCAAGCGCGTCGACTACTCGGGCCGTTCGGTCATCGTGGTCGGCCCGACGCTGAAGCTGCACCAGTGCGGTCTGCCGAAGCTGATGGCGCTCGAACTGTTCAAGCCGTTCATCTTCAACAAGCTGGAAGTGATGGGCGTTGCGACGACCATCAAGGCTGCGAAGAAGGAAGTCGAGAACCAGACGGCTGTGGTGTGGGACATCCTCGAAGAGGTGATCCGCGAGCACCCGGTGATGCTGAACCGTGCGCCGACGCTGCACCGTCTCGGTATCCAGGCATTTGAGCCGGTGCTGATCGAAGGCAAGGCAATTCAGCTGCACCCGCTCGTCTGCGCGGCGTTCAACGCCGACTTCGACGGTGACCAGATGGCCGTTCACGTGCCGCTGTCGCTCGAAGCGCAGATGGAAGCGCGTACGCTGATGCTGGCGTCGAACAACGTCCTGTTCCCGGCCAATGGCGATCCGTCGATCGTGCCGTCGCAGGATATCGTGCTGGGTCTGTACTACGCGACCCGCGAAGCGGTCAACGGCAAGGGCGAAGGCCTGTCGTTCACGGGCGTGTCGGAAGTGATCCGCGCGTACGAGAACAAGGAAGTCGAGCTCGCATCGCGCGTCAACGTGCGGATCACCGAAATGGTCCACAACGAAGACACGTCGGAAGGCGCACCGCCGTTCGTGCCGAAGATCTCGCTGTACGCGACGACCGTCGGTCGCGCGATCCTGTCGGAGATCCTGCCGCACGGCCTGCCGTTCTCGGTGCTGAACAAGCCGCTGAAGAAGAAGGAAATCTCGCGCCTGATCAACACGGCGTTCCGCAAGTGCGGTCTGCGCGCGACGGTGGTGTTTGCCGACCAGCTGATGCAGTCGGGTTTCCGTCTCGCGACGCGTGCCGGCATCTCGATCTGCGTGGACGACATGCTCGTGCCGCCGCAGAAGGAAACGATCGTCGGCGACGCCGCGAAGAAGGTGAAGGAGTACGACCGTCAGTACATGTCGGGTCTCGTCACCGCGCAGGAACGCTACAACAACGTGGTCGACATCTGGTCGGCAACGTCGGAAGCGGTCGGCAAGGCGATGATGGAGCAGCTGTCGACGGAGCCGGTGACGGACCGCGACGGTAAGGAAACGCGCCAGGAATCGTTCAACTCGATCTACATGATGGCCGACTCGGGCGCCCGGGGTTCGGCGGTTCAGATTCGTCAGCTGGCCGGTATGCGAGGCCTGATGGCGAAGCCGGACGGCTCGATTATCGAGACGCCGATTACCGCGAACTTCCGCGAAGGTCTGAACGTGTTGCAGTACTTCATCTCGACCCACGGTGCACGTAAGGGTCTGGCTGATACGGCACTGAAGACCGCGAACTCGGGTTACCTGACGCGTCGTCTCGTCGACGTCACGCAGGATCTGGTCGTGGTGGAAGACGATTGCGGCACGTCGAACGGCGTGGCGATGAAGGCACTCGTCGAAGGCGGTGAAGTCGTCGAAGCGCTGCGTGACCGTATCCTCGGCCGCGTTGCGGTTGCGGACGTCGTGAACCCGGAAACGCAGGAAACGGTGTACGAATCGGGCACGCTGCTCGACGAAACGGCGGTCGAGGAAATCGAACGCCTCGGCATCGACGAAGTGCGCGTGCGCACGCCGCTGACCTGCGAAACGCGTTACGGCCTGTGCGCAGCCTGCTACGGCCGTGACCTCGGCCGCGGCTCGCTCGTGAACGTCGGCGAAGCAGTCGGCGTGATCGCGGCACAGTCGATCGGTGAACCGGGCACGCAGCTGACGATGCGTACGTTCCACATCGGTGGTGCGGCATCGCGCGCGGCAGTGGCTTCGTCGGTCGAAGCGAAGAGCAACGGTATCGTCCGCTTCACGGCGACGATGCGCTACGTTACGAACGCGAAGGGCGAGCAGATCGTCATTTCCCGTTCGGGCGAAGCGATGATCACCGACGACTTCGGTCGCGAGCGCGAGCGTCACAAAGTGCCGTACGGCGCGACGCTGCTGCAGCTCGACGGCGTGACGATCAAGGCAGGCACGCAGCTCGCCACGTGGGATCCGCTGACGCGTCCGATCATCACCGAGTACGGTGGTACGGTGAAGTTCGAGAACGTCGAGGAAGGCGTGACCGTCGCGAAGCAGATCGACGACGTGACCGGCCTGTCGACGCTGGTCGTGATCGACGTGAAGCGTCGTGGCTCGCAAGCTTCGAAGAGCGTGCGTCCGCAGGTCAAGCTGCTCGACGCGAACGGCGACGAAGTGAAGATTCCGGGCACGGAGCACGCAGTGCAGATCGGCTTCCAGGTCGGCGCACTGATCACCGTGAAGGATGGCCAGCAGGTGCAGGTCGGTGAAGTGCTCGCACGTATCCCGACGGAAGCGCAGAAGACGCGTGACATTACCGGCGGTCTGCCGCGGGTGGCGGAACTGTTCGAAGCGCGTTCGCCGAAGGATGCCGGCATTCTCGCGGAAGTCACCGGTACGACGTCGTTCGGTAAGGACACGAAGGGCAAGCAGCGTCTCGTCATCACGGACCTCGAGGGCAACCAGCACGAGTTCCTGATCGCGAAGGAAAAGCAGGTTCTGGTTCACGATGCTCAGGTCGTCAACAAGGGCGAAATGATCGTGGACGGTCCGGCCGATCCGCACGACATCCTGCGTCTGCAGGGTATCGAGGCGCTGTCGCGCTACATCGTCGACGAAGTGCAGGACGTGTATCGTCTGCAGGGCGTGAAGATCAACGACAAGCACATCGAGGTGATCGTTCGCCAGATGCTGCGTCGTGTGCAGATCACCGACAACGGTGATACGCGCTTCATCCCGGGCGAACAGGTCGAGCGTTCCGACATGCTGGACGAGAACGATCGCATGATCGCCGAGGACAAGCGTCCGGCTTCGTACGACAACGTGCTGCTCGGTATCACGAAGGCATCGCTGTCGACCGACTCGTTCATCTCCGCGGCATCGTTCCAGGAAACGACCCGCGTGCTGACCGAAGCGGCGATCATGGGCAAGCGCGACGATCTGCGTGGCCTGAAGGAAAACGTGATCGTCGGCCGTCTGATTCCGGCCGGTACGGGTCTCGCGTTCCACAAGGCACGCAAGGCGAAGGAATCGTCGGATCGCGAGCGTTTCGACCAGATCGCAGCGGAAGAGGCATTCGACTTCGGCACGCCGAGCGCGCCGGCAGAAGAGCCGCAGCAACACCCGGCAGCCGAGTAAGTGCGGGCGGCGCGAGCCGCCTTGCCTTACCTCGCTGTCACCGAAACCGCCCGGTTCTGCCGGGCGGTTTTTTTTCATCTGTCGTTCACGCGCATGACGAGCCTGCCGCAGCCATCGCAATCACTTGCCGCGCGGACGCCGCAGGCTCGTCATGCGCGCGAACGAACCTGGCCGATCAGCCAAATCCGCACGATTCGCCACGCGTCGCGCGAGCGGGTTGTTAAAATTGCGGTCATCGTTTAGCCGTCCCAGTCCTCATTCATGTCCCGCGCCCTCGAAATCCTCGACGAAGTATTTGGTTATCCCGCATTTCGCGGCCAGCAGGGCGAGATCGTCGAACACGTCGCCGGCGGCGGCGATTGCCTCGTGCTGATGCCGACCGGCGGCGGCAAGTCGCTGTGCTACCAGATTCCGGCGCTGCTGCGCCGCGAGGCCGGGCAAGGCGCCGGCATCGTCGTGTCGCCGTTGATCGCGCTGATGCAGGACCAGGTCGCCGCACTGAGGGAAGTGGGCGTGCGCGCCGCGTACCTGAATTCGACGCTGTCGAGTGCCGAGGCCGCGGCGACCGAGCGCGCGCTGCGCGAAGGCGAAATCGATCTGCTCTACGTCGCGCCGGAACGGCTGATGACGGGGCGCTTCCTCGACCTGATCGAGCGCGCGAAGATCGGGCTGTTCGCGATCGACGAAGCGCACTGCGTGTCGCAATGGGGGCACGATTTCCGTCCGGAATATATCCAGCTGTCGGTGCTGCACGAGCGATTCCCGTCGGTGCCGCGCATCGCGCTGACTGCCACGGCCGATGCGATCACGCGCGACGAGATCATCCATCGCCTCGCGCTCGACGACGCGCGCGTGTTCGTGTCGAGCTTCGACCGCCCGAACATCCGCTACCGGATCGTCGAAAAGGACAACGCGCGTTCGCAGCTGCTCGATTTCATCCGCGCCGAACACACGAATGCCGACGGTACGACGGATGCGGGCGTCGTCTATTGCCTGTCGCGCCGCAAGGTCGAGGAAACGGCCGAATGGCTGAAGGCGCAGGGCGTGCGCGCGCTGCCGTATCACGCGGGGATGGAGTTCGAGGTGCGGCAGAAGCACCAGGAAATGTTCCAGCGCGAGGAAGGCATCGTGATGTGCGCGACGATCGCGTTCGGCATGGGCATCGACAAGCCGGACGTGCGCTTCGTTGCGCACCTGGATCTGCCGAAGAGCGTCGAAGGCTACTACCAGGAAACGGGCCGCGCCGGCCGCGACGGGATGCCCGCGAATGCGTGGATGGCGTACGGTCTCGGCGACGTCGTCCAGCAGCGCAAGATGATCGACGAGTCCGATGCGGACGACGCGCACAAGCGCGTCCAGACGTCGAAGCTCGACGCGCTGCTCGGGCTGTGCGAGACGATCTCGTGCCGCCGCGTGCGGCTGTTGAACTACTTCGGCGAGGAGAGCAAGCCGTGCGGCAACTGCGACACCTGCATCGAGCCGCCGGCTTCGTGGGACGCCACGCGTGAGGCGCAGATGGCGCTGTCCTGCGTGTTCCGCGCGCAGCGCGCAAGCGGCTTCAATTTCGGCTCGAGCCACCTGATCGAGATCCTGCGCGGCGGGCGCACCGAGAAGGTGTTGCAGCGCGGTCACGACCAGCTCACGACGTTCGGGATCGGCGCGTCGCTGTCGGAACCCGAGTGGCGCGCGATTTTCCGGCAGCTCGTCGCGTACGGCTTCCTGGCCGTCGATCACGGCGGCTTCGGCGCGCTCGTGCTGACCGAGGCCGCGAAGCCCGTGCTGAAGAACGAGGAGAAGGTCACGCTGCGCCGCTACGTGAAGCCGCAGCGCACGCGCCAGTCGTCGAGCCGCAGCGGTACGCGCGTCGATCCGACGGCCGGCATGGGCACGCGTGAACGCGCACGGTGGGATGCGCTGCGCGCCTGGCGTGCGGAAACGGCGAAGACGGACGGCGTGCCGGCCTACGTGATCTTCCACGATGCGACGCTCGCCGAGATCGCGCGCAACGCGCCGGAGTCGATCGACGACCTGCGCCATATCCCCGGCATGGGCGTGCGCAAGCTGGAGCGCTTCGGCGACGAGATCATCGACGTCGTCGAATCGGCCTGACACAGGCGTTCCGACCCTTCCGGTAAACCACGCGTTCGGCTGGCAAATCACGCAAGCCGTTGACTTAGTTGGTATTTCCGGAATATGATGCTGGGTTCCGGTATTCGGTGGGCCGAGTCGCGTTCCAAGGTTCGCACCCGTTTCGCCGGTTCGGAAGTCAACTGTGCGCCGATTCTCGCTTTGCCCGAAATCGATGCGCAGATTTTGTTCAATTTCAGGAATAAACAATGCCAACCATCAACCAACTGGTTCGCAAAGGCCGTCAGTCGGAAACGACGAAGAGCAAGAGCCCGGCCCTGCAGGACTGCCCCCAGCGTCGCGGCGTGTGCACCCGTGTGTACACGACGACGCCGAAGAAGCCGAACTCGGCACTCCGTAAGGTCGCCAAGGTTCGTCTGACGAACGGCTTCGAAGTGATTTCGTACATCGGCGGTGAAGGCCACAACCTGCAGGAACACTCGGTTGTGCTGATCCGCGGCGGCCGTGTGAAGGACTTGCCGGGTGTGCGTTACCACATGGTTCGCGGCTCGCTGGATACCCAGGGCGTCAAGGACCGTAAGCAAGCGCGCTCGAAGTACGGCGCGAAGCGTGCAAAGGCTGCCAAGTAAGCAGTTTTTGATCAGGGATCGCCGCAGGGCGGTCAAGGCGGGAGTGCCGGATTGCCGGTGCTGTCGAGTAAGTGGTCACCCGGCCAAGCTGGTTAGTCGTGAAGATGTGATCGGGTTTGTTGGTGGCCGCGGAGCTGGAACCAGCTCCAACTGAACAAGTAAAGGAAGAATCATGCCGCGTCGTCGCGAAGTCCCCAAGCGGGAAGTGTTGCCGGATCCGAAGTTCGGTAACGTTGATGTAGCCAAGTTCATGAACATGCTGATGCTGTCCGGCAAGAAGTCGGTCGCAGAGCGCATCGTTTATGGCGCATTCGAACAAATCCAGACCAAGGGTGGCAAGGACCCGCTGGAAGTGTTCACGGTTGCGCTCAACAACGTCAAGCCGGTGGTCGAAGTGAAGAGCCGTCGCGTTGGTGGTGCCAACTATCAAGTTCCGGTCGAAGTGCGCCCGTCGCGTCGTATGGCATTGGCGATGCGCTGGCTGCGTGAGGCTGCGAAGAAGCGTAGCGAGAAGTCGATGGCCCTGCGCCTGGCAGGTGAACTCTCCGAAGCGGCCGAAGGCCGTGGCGGCGCGATGAAGAAGCGCGACGAAGTTCACCGCATGGCAGAAGCCAACCGCGCGTTCTCGCATTTCCGTTTCTAAGCGCCTGGCTGGGCTGTTAGCGGAAATAAATTCCGGGCGGGTGCGCTTTTCAGGCGCCTCGCCCGTTTGTGTTGAAGCATGATGCAGCAGCGCTGCATCGTGTCATCCCAGTAGAGGATCAAAGTGGCTCGCAAGACTCCTATCGAGCGCTACCGCAATATCGGTATTAGCGCTCACATCGACGCCGGCAAAACGACGACGACCGAGCGCATTCTGTTTTACACCGGTGTGAACCACAAGATCGGTGAAGTCCACGACGGCGCAGCCACGATGGACTGGATGGAGCAGGAGCAGGAGCGTGGCATCACGATCACGTCCGCTGCTACCACCGCCTTCTGGAAGGGCATGGGCGGCAACTATCCGGAACACCGCATCAACATCATCGACACCCCGGGCCACGTCGACTTCACGATTGAAGTCGAGCGCTCGATGCGCGTGCTCGACGGCGCGTGCATGGTGTACTGCGCAGTGGGCGGCGTGCAGCCGCAGTCGGAAACGGTGTGGCGCCAGGCGAACAAGTACAAGGTGCCGCGTCTCGCGTTCGTCAACAAGATGGACCGTACCGGCGCGAACTTCTTCAAGGTCTACGACCAGCTCCGTCTGCGCCTGAAGGCGAACCCGGTTCCGGTCGTGGTGCCGATCGGTGCGGAAGAAGGCTTCAAGGGTGTCGTCGACCTGATCAAGATGAAGGCGATCATTTGGGACGAGGCATCGCAAGGTACCAAGTTCGACTACGTCGACATCCCGACGGAACTCGTCGACACGTGCAACGAATGGCGTGAAAAGATGGTCGAAGCGGCTGCAGAGTCGAACGAAGACCTGATGAACAAGTACCTGGAAGCAGGCGAGCTGTCGGAAGCCGAGATCGTCAAGGGTCTGCGTGACCGTACGATAGCGTGCGAAATCCAGCCGATGCTGTGCGGTACCGCGTTCAAGAACAAGGGCGTGCAGCGTATGCTCGACGCCGTGATCGATTTCCTGCCGTCGCCGGTCGACATCCCGCCGGTTACGGGTGAACTCGAAAATGGCGAGAAGACGGAACGCCGTGCGTCCGACGACGAGAAGTTCTCGGCACTCGCGTTCAAGATCATGACCGACCCGTTCGTCGGCCAGCTGATCTTCTTCCGCGTCTACTCGGGCGTCGTCAATTCGGGCGACACGCTGCTCAATGCGACCAAGGACAAGAAAGAGCGTCTCGGCCGTATTCTGCAGATGCACGCGAACCAGCGCGAAGAAATCAAGGAAGTTCGCGCAGGCGACATCGCTGCTGCGGTCGGCCTGAAGGAAGCGACCACGGGCGACACGCTGTGCGATCCGGCACATCCGATCGTGCTCGAACGCATGATTTTCCCGGAGCCGGTGATTTCGCAGGCCGTCGAGCCGAAGACGAAGGCTGACCAGGAGAAGATGGGCCTGGCGCTGAACCGTCTCGCTCAGGAAGATCCGTCGTTCCGCGTGCAGACCGACGAAGAATCGGGTCAAACCATCATTTCGGGTATGGGCGAGCTCCACCTCGAAATTCTGGTCGACCGGATGAAGCGCGAATTCGGCGTGGAAGCGACCGTCGGCAAGCCGCAGGTGGCGTACCGCGAAACCATTCGCAAGTCGGCCGCGGATGTCGAAGGCAAGTTCGTCAAGCAGTCGGGTGGTCGTGGTCAGTACGGCCATGCGGTCATCACGCTCGAGCGCAGCGAACTGGGCAAGGGCTACGAGTTCGTCGACGCGATCAAGGGCGGCGTGATTCCGCGCGAATACATCCCGTCGGTGGACAAGGGTATCCAGGAAACGCTGAAGAGCGGCGTGCTGGCAGGCTTCCCGGTTGTCGACGTGAAGGTCACGCTGACGTTCGGTTCGTACCACGACGTCGACTCGAACGAAAATGCGTTCCGCATGGCCGGTTCGATGGCGTTCAAGGAAGCGATGCGTCGTGCTGATCCGGTTCTGCTCGAGCCGATGATGGCCGTGGAAGTGGAAACGCCGGAAGACTTCATGGGCAACGTGATGGGCGACCTGTCGGGTCGTCGCGGCATCATCCAGGGTATGGATGACATGGTCGGCGGCGGCAAGATCGTGCGCGCCGAAGTGCCGTTGTCGGAAATGTTCGGCTACTCCACGTCGCTGCGTTCGCTGACGCAGGGTCGCGCAACGTACACGATGGAGTTCAAGCACTACGCTGAAGCTCCGAAGAACGTTGCAGAAGCGATCATCAGCGCGAAGACGAAGTAATTCGTTATCACAATCGATTATTTTTGAAAGAAGAGAATCATGGCAAAAGGTAAATTCGAGCGGACCAAGCCGCACGTGAACGTTGGTACGATTGGTCACGTTGACCACGGCAAGACGACGCTGACGGCAGCGATCACGACGGTTCTGACGAAGAAGTTCGGCGGCGAAGCGAAGGCATACGACCAGATCGACGCGGCACCGGAAGAAAAGGCGCGCGGCATTACGATCAACACGGCACACGTCGAGTACGAAACGGCTAACCGCCACTACGCACACGTCGACTGCCCGGGCCACGCTGACTATGTGAAGAACATGATCACGGGCGCAGCGCAGATGGACGGCGCGATCCTGGTTTGCTCGGCAGCTGACGGCCCGATGCCGCAGACGCGTGAGCACATCCTGCTGGCGCGTCAGGTTGGCGTTCCGTACATCATCGTGTTCCTGAACAAGTGCGACATGGTGGACGACGCTGAACTGCTCGAGCTGGTCGAGATGGAAGTTCGCGAACTCCTGTCGAAGTACGACTTCCCGGGCGACGACACGCCGATCGTGAAGGGTTCGGCCAAGCTGGCGCTGGAAGGCGACACGGGCGAGCTGGGCGAAGTGGCGATCATGAGCCTGGCCGACGCGCTGGACACGTACATCCCGACGCCGGAGCGTGCAGTTGACGGCGCGTTCCTGATGCCGGTGGAAGACGTGTTCTCGATCTCGGGCCGTGGTACGGTCGTGACGGGTCGCGTTGAGCGCGGCATCGTGAAGGTCGGCGAAGAAATCGAAATCGTCGGTATCAAGCCGACGGTGAAGACGACCTGCACGGGCGTCGAAATGTTCCGCAAGCTGCTGGACCAAGGTCAAGCAGGCGACAACGTTGGTATCCTGCTGCGCGGCACGAAGCGTGAAGACGTGGAGCGTGGCCAGGTTCTGGCGAAGCCGGGTTCGATCACGCCGCACACGCACTTCACGGCTGAAGTGTACGTGCTGAGCAAGGACGAAGGCGGCCGTCACACGCCGTTCTTCAACAACTACCGTCCGCAGTTCTACTTCCGTACGACGGACGTGACGGGCTCGATCGAGCTGCCGAAGGACAAGGAAATGGTGATGCCGGGCGACAACGTGTCGATCACGGTGAAGCTGATCGCTCCGATCGCGATGGAAGAAGGTCTGCGCTTCGCAATCCGCGAAGGCGGCCGTACGGTCGGCGCCGGCGTCGTCGCCAAGATCATCGAGTAATATCGACGATCCGCGGATCCCGACGGGGTCCGCGATTCCGCGGTATGCAGTCCGTACCGCCGAAACCGGGTGTCCAGCTTGCGCTGGCACCCGGTTTTGTTTTTCCGTCACGCTGAAGCGTGGGGTGAGAAACTCGCACCATCGCTCCAGAATTTCGTGTAGAATCGCGGGCTTAGCAGTGGAAGTACCGCAAGGAACCTGATGTCTCGCTCCCCGCAGGCGTCAAGTTTCACGTTCTTTTAGTGTCCGGCGATGCAACATCGCCTCGCTCTTTTCAAGGAATCGTCATGCAGCAACAGAAAATCCGCATTCGCCTGAAGGCATTCGACTATCGTCTGATCGATCAATCGGCTGCCGAAATCGTCGATACCGCGAAGCGGACTGGCGCAATCGTCCGTGGCCCGGTGCCGCTGCCGACGCGCATTCAGCGTTTTGACATCCTGCGTTCGCCGCACGTCAACAAGACGTCGCGTGATCAGCTCGAAATCCGTACCCACCAGCGCCTGATGGACATCGTCGATCCGACCGACAAGACGGTTGACGCGCTGATGAAGCTCGACCTGCCGGCTGGCGTCGACGTGGAAATCAAGCTGCAGTAAGGCTTCCAGCGCCGATCGGCTTGTCGGGCGGCGCTAAGTCTTTGATTGCTTGCGGAAAACGCGAGGTCGGGCTATAATGCTTGGCTTTTCGCGTATTCGCGTAAAAAAGTTGGGCCTTGCGTGCCCGGCATTTTGTAAATCAGCCCCGACCAATCGCAGTCGGGAATGGAGAAAATGATGAGCCTTGGACTCGTAGGTCGCAAGGTTGGCATGACCCGTATCTTCACGGCGGAAGGGGATTCGATTCCCGTCACCGTGCTGGACGTGTCGGACAACCGCGTGACGCAGATCAAGACTGTTGAAACCGACGGCTACACGGCCGTGCAGGTTGCATTCGGCTCCCGTCGTGCCTCGCGCGTGACGAAGCCGCTGGCAGGTCATCTCGCCAAAGCCGGTGTCGAAGCCGGTGAAATCCTCAAGGAATTCCGCATTGACGCGGCCAAGGCAGCTGAGCTGTCGAATGGCGCCGTGGTCGGTGCTGATCTTTTCGAAGTGGGCCAGAAGGTCGACGTGCAAGGCGTGTCGATCGGTAAGGGCTACGCCGGTACGATCAAGCGTTACAACTTCTCCTCCGGCCGTGCCACGCACGGTAACTCGCGCTCGCACAACGTGCCGGGCTCGATCGGTATGGCGCAGGATCCGGGTCGTGTTTTCCCGGGTAAACGCATGACGGGTCACATGGGTGACGTGACGGTGACGGTGCAGAACCTCGAAATCGCGCGTATCGACGCAGAGCGCAAGCTGCTGCTCGTGAAGGGTGCGATTCCGGGCGCGAAGGGCGGCAAGGTCTTCGTGACGCCGGCCGTCAAGACCAAGGGGGCGAAATAATGGAACTCAAGCTCCTGAACGAAAATGGTCAGGAAGGTGCAGTGGTCAACGCATCGGACGTCGTGTTCGGTCGTGACTACAACGAAGCGCTGATCCACCAGGTCGTCGTCGCTTACCAGGCGAATGCTCGCCAGGGTAACCGCGCACAGAAGGACCGTGAGCAAGTCAAGCACACGACGAAGAAGCCGTGGCGCCAGAAGGGTACGGGCCGCGCTCGTGCCGGTATGTCGTCGAGCCCGTTGTGGCGTGGCGGTGGTCGTATCTTCCCGAATTCGCCGGAAGAAAACTTCTCGCACAAGGTCAACAAGAAGATGCATCGCGCAGGTCTCTGCTCGATCTTCTCGCAGCTGGCCCGTGAAGGCCGTCTGTCGGTCGTCGAGGACATCATCCTCGAAGCGCCGAAGACCAAGCTGCTGGCCGAAAAATTCAAGACCATGGGTCTCGACTCCGTTCTGATCATTACGGATACGGTTGACGAAAACCTGTACCTGGCATCGCGCAACCTGCCGCACGTGGCAATTGTCGAGCCGCGCTACGCTGACCCGCTCTCGCTGATCTACTTCAAGAAAGTGCTGGTCACGAAGGCTGCGGTCGCCCAGATCGAGGAGTTGCTGTCATGAGCGAGATTCGCAAGAACGATCATCGTTTGATGCAGGTCCTGCTCGCACCGGTGATCTCGGAAAAGGCGACGCTGGTTGCCGACAAGAACGAGCAAGTCGTGTTCGAAGTCGCACCGGATGCCACGAAGCAGGAAGTGAAGGCGGCTGTCGAGCTGCTGTTCAAGGTTGAAGTTGATTCCGTCAACGTGCTGGTTCAGAAGGGCAAGCAAAAGCGCTTTGGCCGTTCGATGGGCCGCCGCAAGGACGTGAAGAAGGCGTACGTTTGCCTGAAGCCCGGCCAGGAAATCAACTTTGAAGCGGAGGCCAAGTAATCATGGCAATCGTTAAAGTTAAGCCGACATCGCCGGGTCGCCGCGCGATGGTCAAGGTGGTCAACAAGAACCTGCACCAGGGCAAGCCGTTCGCGGCACTGCTCGACTCGCAGAGCTCGACCGCCGGCCGTAACAACAACGGTCGTATCACCACGCGTCACAAGGGTGGTGGTCACAAGCAGCACTACCGTATCGTCGATTTCCGTCGCACGAAGGATGGCATTCCGGCAAAGGTCGAGCGTCTCGAGTACGACCCGAACCGTAGCGCGAACATCGCGCTGGTGCTCTACGCAGACGGCGAACGTCGCTACATCATCGCCCCGAAGGGCCTGACCGTCGGCCAACAGCTGATGTCGGGTTCGGAAGCGCCGATCCGTGCAGGCAACACGCTGCCGATCCGCAACATTCCGGTCGGTACGACGATCCACTGCATCGAGATGCTGCCGGGCAAGGGCGCGCAAATGGCGCGTTCGGCTGGTACGTCGGCAATGCTGCTGGCACGTGAAGGCGTCTACGCGCAGGTTCGTCTGCGTTCGGGCGAAATCCGCCGCGTGCACATCGAGTGCCGTGCAACGATCGGTGAAGTCGGTAACGAAGAGCATAGCCTGCGCCAGATCGGCAAGGCTGGCGCGAACCGCTGGCGCGGTATCCGCCCGACGGTGCGTGGCGTTGCGATGAACCCGGTTGATCACCCGCACGGTGGTGGTGAGGGCAAGACGGCTGCAGGTCGCGATCCGGTTAGCCCGTGGGGTACGCCGGCTAAGGGTTATCGCACCCGTAGCAACAAGCGCACGACGACGATGATCGTCCAGCGCCGTCACAAGCGTTAAGGAGTAGGCAATGGCACGTTCTGTTAAAAAAGGTCCGTTCTGCGACGCCCATTTGCTGAAGAAAGTTGAGGCGGCTGCAGCTTCGCGCGACAAAAAGCCGATCAAGACCTGGTCGCGTCGCTCGACGATTCTGCCGGATTTCATCGGCCTGACGATCGCTGTTCACAACGGCCGTCAACACGTTCCGGTGTACATCTCGGAAAACATGGTCGGCCACAAGCTTGGCGAGTTCGCACTGACCCGTACGTTCAAGGGTCACGCAGCCGACAAGAAGGCCAAGAAATAAGGGGCAATCAAGATGGAAGTGAAAGCAATTCATCGCGGTGCCCGCATCTCGGCGCAAAAAACGCGCCTTGTGGCTGACCAGATCCGCGGTTTGCCGGTCGACAAGGCGCTGAACGTTCTGACGTTCTCGCCGAAGAAAGCGGCTGGCATCGTGAAGAAGGTTGTGCTGTCGGCAATCGCGAATGCGGAGCACAACGAAGGCGCCGATATCGACGAGCTCAAGATCAAGAGCATCTACGTCGACAAGGCTGCATCGCTCAAGCGTTTCACCGCGCGCGCCAAGGGTCGCGGTAACCGCATCGAGAAGCAATCCTGTCACATCACTGTGACGGTCGGGAATTAAGGAGCCATACGATGGGACAGAAAATTCATCCGACTGGCTTCCGCCTGGCTGTCAGCCGCAATTGGGCTTCGCGTTGGTACGCGAACAACAACAATTTCGCGGCGATGCTGCAGGAAGACATCGGTGTTCGTGAATACCTGAAGAAGAAGCTGAAGAACGCTTCGGTCGGTCGGGTCGTCATCGAGCGTCCGGCGAAGAACGCGCGCATCACGATTTACAGCTCGCGTCCGGGTGTGGTCATCGGCAAGAAGGGCGAGGATATCGAGCAGCTGAAGACGGAACTGCAACGCCGCATGGGCGTTCCGGTCCACGTCAACATCGAAGAAATCCGCAAGCCGGAAACCGATGCTCAGCTGATCGCTGACTCGATCACGCAACAGCTCGAGCGCCGGATCATGTTCCGTCGCGCGATGAAGCGTGCGATGCAGAACGCGATGCGTCTGGGTGCCCAGGGCATCAAGATCATGAGCGCGGGCCGTCTGAACGGTATCGAAATCGCTCGTACGGAGTGGTATCGCGAAGGTCGCGTGCCCCTTCACACGCTGCGTGCTGATATCGACTACGCGACCTCGGAAGCGAAGACGACCTACGGGATCATCGGCGTCAAGGTGTGGGTTTACAAGGGCGATACGCTCGGCCGCAACGACGCACCGGTGGTGGAAGAAGTAGCCGAAGACAAGCGTCCGCGTCGCAATGCGCGTCCGGGCGACCGTCGTCCGCGCCGTGATGGCGAAGGCGGCGCTCCGGGTGCTCGTCGTGGCGCACCGCGCCGTGGCGCCGGCAAGCCCGAAGACGGCAAGACTGGAGAATAACGATGCTGCAACCGAAACGCAGGAAGTATCGTAAAGAGCAGAAAGGTCGTAACACCGGCAAGGCGACGCGCGGCAACGCAGTGTCGTTCGGTGAATTCGGCCTGAAGGCTATCGGTCGCGGTCGTTTGACCGCACGCCAGATTGAAGCGGCGCGTCGTGCAATGACGCGTCACATCAAGCGTGGCGGCCGCATCTGGATCCGGATCTTCCCGGACAAGCCGATTTCGCAGAAGCCGGCCGAAGTGCGTATGGGTAACGGTAAGGGTAACCCTGAGTACTACGTCGCCGAGATTCAGCCGGGCAAGATGCTCTATGAAATGGACGGCGTAACCGAAGAACTGGCACGCGAAGCGTTCCGTCTGGCTGCAGCCAAGCTGCCGCTGAAGACGGCGTTCATCGTGCGCCAGCTCGGCGCCTAAGGAGAAAATATGAAGGCTTCCGAACTTCTCCAGAAAGACCAGGCCGCGCTCAACAAGGAGCTGGCGGACCTGCTGAAGGCGCAATTCGGCCTGCGCATGCAACTCGCGACCCAGCAGCTCACGAACACGAGCCAGCTGAAGAAGGTTCGTCGCGACATCGCACGTGTGCGGACCGTCATGACTCAGAAGGCGAACCAGAAATGAACGATAGCGTGAAAACCTCGCTGAAGCGGACGCTGGTCGGTCGGGTCGTCAGCAACAAGATGGACAAGACCGTCACCGTGCTGATCGAGCACCGCGTCAAGCATCCGATCTACGGCAAGTATGTCGTGCGCTCGAAGAAGTACCACGCGCACGATGAAGCGAACACCTACAACGAAGGCGATCTCGTCGAAATCCAGGAAACTCGTCCTGTTTCGAAGACGAAGGCCTGGACGGTGTCGCGCCTCGTCGAAGCAGCTCGCGTCATCTAAGCGGGCTGTGCAGTAGGCAGTAACAGGCACTTCTCCGCGAAGTGCTTGAAATCGCAAAGTATTTGCTTGCGTGACCAGGATTATTTGTTATAATCCTGGTCTTCCCTCTTTATGGGAGCCCCGTCGCGGGCGAAGTTGGTGGGGGAAGCGGACTGGCGCCTGCCTGTCCGAAAGATTCACCGAATTGCGATGGCGGGTTTCGTTTGCCGTCGCTGCTGTTCCAACCCAAGCAGCCGATTGGCTGACGGGACCAAGACTGACCGAATGCATCATGGTGGTGCATCCGGATTAAGTTGGGAAAGACAAACCATGATCCAGACCGAATCTCGGCTCGAAGTAGCCGACAACACGGGTGCACGTGAAGTCCTGTGCATCAAGGTGCTCGGCGGCTCGAAGCGTCGTTACGCCGGCATTGGCGACATCATCAAGGTGAGCGTCAAAGAGGCAACGCCGCGCGGGCGCGTGAAGAAAGGCGAAATTTACAACGCCGTGGTGGTCCGCACCGCCAAGGGCGTGCGCCGTCAAGACGGCTCGCTGATCAAGTTCGACGGCAACGCCGCTGTGCTTTTGAATAACAAGCTCGAGCCGATCGGCACCCGTATCTTCGGGCCGGTCACGCGTGAGCTGCGTAGCGAACGATTCATGAAGATCGTTTCGCTGGCGCCGGAAGTGCTGTAAGGAGTCGCGATGAACAAGATTCGCAAAGGTGACGAAGTCATCGTCGTCACTGGCAAGGACAAGGGCAAGCGCGGCGTCGTGCTGGCTGTCGGTGCAGAGCATGTGACGGTTGAAGGTATCAACCTCGTCAAGAAGCATGTGAAGCCGAACCCGATGAAGGGTACGACGGGCGGCGTGGAAGCGAAGACGATGCCCCTGCATATTTCGAACGTCGCACTGGTCGACGCGAATGGCAAGGCGTCGCGTGTTGGCATCAAGGTCGAGGAAGGCAAGAAGGTTCGCTTCCTGAAGACGACCGGTGCTGTACTGAGCGCCTGACGCAGCGGAGTAAAAAATGGCTCGTTTTCAAGAGTTTTACAAAGAAAAGGTAGTGCCCGGCCTGATCGAGAAGTTCGGTTACAAGTCGGTCATGGAAGTGCCGCGCATCACCAAGATCACGCTGAACATGGGTCTTGGCGAAGCGATCGCTGACAAGAAGATCATCGAGAACGCCGTTGGCGACCTCACGAAGATCGCTGGTCAGAAGCCG
This sequence comes from Burkholderia sp. Ac-20384, assembly GCF_017104605.1. Lineage (NCBI taxonomy): Bacteria > Pseudomonadati > Pseudomonadota > Betaproteobacteria > Burkholderiales > Burkholderiaceae > Burkholderia > Burkholderia sp. Ac-20384. Next base: position 29,885 of record NZ_JAAGPE010000046.1, read on the forward strand.
GTCGTGACGAAGGCACGCAAGGCAATCGCAGGCTTCAAGATCCGCCAGGGTTACCCGATCGGCGCGATGGTGACGCTGCGTGGCCAAGCAATGTACGAATTCCTCGACCGTTTCGTGACGGTTGCCCTGCCCCGCGTGCGTGACTTCCGCGGCGTGTCGGGTCGTGCTTTCGATGGCCGTGGCAACTACAACATCGGTGTGAAAGAGCAGATCATTTTCCCCGAAATCGACTACGACAAGATCGACGCACTGCGTGGGCTGAACATCAGCATCACGACGACTGCGAAGACCGACGACGAAGCAAAGGCACTGCTCGCCAGCTTCAAGTTCCCGTTCAGAAACTGAGGTTACCGTGGCTAAACTGGCACTGATCGAACGTGAAAAGAAGCGCGCCCGCCTGGTCGCGAAGTTCGCAGCAAAGCGCGATGCGCTGAAGGCGATCGTCGAAGACCAAAGCAAGTCGGAAGAAGAGCGCTACGAAGCACGCCTGGAGCTGCAGCAACTGCCCCGCAACGCAAACCCGACCCGCCAGCGTAACCGCTGCGCGATCACGGGCCGTCCGCGTGGCACGTTCCGTAAATTCGGCCTCGCGCGTAACAAGATTCGTGAAATCGCATTCCGTGGCGAGATTCCTGGCCTGACCAAGGCGAGCTGGTAATAGGAGAAACGTAAATGAGCATGAGTGATCCTATCGCCGATATGCTGACTCGCATCCGCAACGGGCAGATGGTCGAGAAGGTATCGGTGTCGATGCCCTCGTCGAAAGTCAAGGTTGCAATCGCGCAAGTCCTGAAAGACGAAGGCTATATCGACGATTTCGCCGTGAAGGCGGAAGGTGCGAAGTCCGAACTGAATATCGCGCTGAAGTACTACGCTGGCCGTCCGGTCATCGAACGCATCGAACGCGTTTCGAAGCCTGGCCTGCGCGTGTACCGTGGCCGTAACGACATCCCGCAGGTCATGAATGGCCTCGGTGTGGCAATCGTGTCGACGCCCAAGGGCGTGATGACCGACCGCAAGGCGCGCGCTACCGGCGTCGGCGGCGAAGTCATCTGCTACGTCGCTTAAAGCCGAGGAGAGAGAAACATGTCTCGAGTAGGTAAGAGCCCGATCGCGCTGCAAGGCGCGGAAGTCAAGCTGGCCGACGGTGCGATCACCGTCAAGGGCCCGCTGGGCACCATCACGCAAGCGATCAATCCGCTCGTGAACGTGGCGAACAACGACGGCACGCTGAACCTGTCGCCGGTGGACGAAAGCCGCGAAGCAAATGCACTGTCGGGCACGATGCGCGCGATTATCGCGAATGCCGTGCACGGCGTGACCAAGGGTTTCGAGCGCAAGCTGACGCTGGTTGGCGTCGGTTATCGTGCGCAAGCGCAAGGCGACAAGCTGAACCTGTCGCTGGGTTTCTCGCACCCGGTGGTGCACCAGATGCCGGAAGGCGTCAAGGCAGAAACCCCGACGCAAACCGAAATCGTGATCAAGGGGATCAACAAGCAACAAGTCGGTCAAGTGGCTGCGGAAGTCCGCGGTTACCGTCCGCCGGAGCCCTACAAGGGCAAGGGCGTGCGCTACTCCGACGAGGTTGTGATCCTTAAAGAAACGAAGAAGAAGTAAGGGTGCGCAATCATGGATAAGACTCAATCTCGCCTGCGCCGCGCTCGCCAGACGCGTATCAAGATCGCTGAGCTGCAGGTCGCGCGTCTCGCCGTGCATCGCACGAACACGCACATCTACGCTCAAGTGTTCTCGCCCTGCGGCACCAAGGTGCTCGCCAGCGCGTCGACGCTCGAAGCTGAAGTGCGCGCCGAGCTCGCCGACAAGTCGGGCAAGGGCGGCAACGTTAATGCTGCGACGCTGATCGGCAAGCGTATTGCCGAGAAGGCAAAGGCCGCCGGCATCGAATCCGTCGCCTTCGACCGCTCGGGCTTCCGCTACCATGGCCGCGTCAAGGCGCTGGCTGAGGCAGCTCGCGAAGCTGGGCTCAAGTTCTAAGGAAGGAATTCGTCATGGCAAAGATGCAAGCGAAAGTTCAGGCTGACGAGCGCGACGACGGCCTTCGTGAAAAGATGATTTCGGTCAATCGCGTGACCAAGGTCGTGAAGGGTGGCCGTATTCTCGGCTTCGCCGCACTGACCGTGGTTGGCGATGGTGATGGCCGCATCGGTATGGGCAAGGGCAAGGCGAAGGAAGTGCCGGTCGCTGTCCAGAAGGCAATGGAACAAGCTCGTCGCAACATGTTCAAGGTGCCGCTCAAGAACGGCACGCTGCAACACGAAGTGCACGGCAAGCATGGCGCATCCGCTGTCCTCCTCGCTCCGGCGAAGGCAGGTACGGGCGTGATCGCCGGCGGCCCGATGCGCGCAGTGTTCGACGTGATGGGCGTTCAGAACGTCGTGGCAAAGAGCCACGGTTCGACGAACCCGTACAACCTCGTTCGCGCCACGCTGGACGGCCTGCGCAAGCAGTCCACCCCGGCAGACATCGCGGCGAAGCGCGGCAAGTCCGTCGAAGAAATTTTGGGCTAAGCCCGGGTGGTCACCATGTCTGAAAAAACTGTCAAGGTTCAGCTCGTTAAGAGCCTGATCGGGACCCGCGAATCGCACCGCGCGACCGTGCGTGGCCTGGGCCTGCGCCGACTCAACTCGGTCAGCGAGCTTCAGGACACGCCGGCGGTCCGCGGCATGATCAACAAGGTCTCGTACCTCGTTAAGGTCATCGCGTAAGCGGCCCTACGGATCAAGGAGTTGATATGGAATTGAATAACCTGAAGCCGGCAGCTGGCGCAAAGCACGCCAAGCGTCGCGTCGGCCGTGGCATCGGTTCGGGCCTCGGCAAGACGGCTGGCCGTGGTCACAAGGGTCAGAAATCGCGTTCGGGCGGCTTCCACAAAGTCGGTTTCGAAGGCGGTCAGATGCCGCTGCAACGTCGTCTGCCGAAGCGCGGCTTCACGTCGCTGACGAAGGAATTCGTCGGTGAAGTGCGCCTGAGCGACCTCGAGAAGCTGCCGGTCGATGAGATCGATCTGCTCGCACTGAAGCAAGCCGGCCTGGTCGGCGAGCTGACGAAGAGCGCAAAGATCATCGCGACGGGCGAACTGAAGCGCAAGATCGTCGTGAAGGGTCTCGGTGCCACCAAGGGTGCGCGCGCTGCGATCGAAGCGGCTGGCGGTTCGTTCGCCGAGTGACACGCGTAGCGCGTCGTCACTTGCATTCATCGGAGAAGGTACTTGGCTAACAGCCCGAGTCTTGCAAAACCCGGTCGAAGCACGGCGAAATTCGGCGATCTGCGCCGGCGAGCAATGTTCTTGCTCCTGGCGCTGATCGTCTATCGCATCGGCGCGCACATTCCCGTGCCGGGCATCGATCCGGATCAACTGGCAAAGCTGTTCCAGAGCCAGGCGGGCGGCATCCTGGGCATGTTCAACATGTTCTCGGGTGGCGCGCTTTCCCGCTTCACGATCTTTGCGCTGGGGATCATGCCGTACATCTCGGCGTCGATCATCATGCAGTTGCTGGCGATCGTCTCGCCGCAGCTCGAGGCGCTGAAGAAGGAAGGGCAGGCAGGGCAACGGAAGATCACGCAGTACACGCGGTATTTCACCGTGGTGCTCGCGACCTTCCAGGCGTTCGGTATCGCGGCTGCGCTGGAAAACCAGCCGGGCCTCGTCACTGACCCCGGCATGCTGTTCCGTCTGACGACGGTCGTGACGCTGGTTACGGGCACGATGTTCCTGATGTGGCTCGGCGAGCAAATTACCGAGCGTGGTCTGGGCAACGGTATCTCGATCATCATCTTCGGCGGGATCGCAGCAGGGTTCCCGAATGCCGTCGGTGGGTTGTTCGAGCTGGTGCGTACGGGTTCGATGAGCATCATTTCGGCGATCATCATCGTCGTTCTGATTGCCGCGGTGACTTACCTGGTCGTGTTCATCGAACGCGGTCAGCGCAAGATCCTCGTGAACTACGCGAAGCGCCAGGTCGGCAACAAGATCTACGGTGGGCAGTCGTCGCATCTGCCGCTGAAGCTGAACATGTCGGGTGTGATTCCGCCGATCTTCGCATCGTCGATCATTCTGTTCCCGGCAACGATTCTCGGCTGGTTCAGCACCGGTCAGCCGACGGGAAGCTGGATTTCCAATACGTTGCATAACGTTGCGGAAGCGCTGAAGCCGGGCCAGCCGGTCTATGTGCTGCTGTACACGCTGGCGATCGTGTTTTTCTGCTTCTTCTACACCGCACTGGTGTTCAACAGCAGGGAGACCGCGGACAACCTGAAGAAGAGCGGCGCGTTTGTTCCGGGCATCCGTCCGGGCGATCAGACCGCACGATATATCGACCGCATCCTCACGCGTCTGACGCTGGCCGGTGCGATCTACATCGTCTTCGTGTGTCTGCTGCCGGAGTTTCTGGTGCTGCGCTGGAACGTGCCGTTTTATTTTGGTGGAACGTCGCTGCTGATCATTGTCGTCGTCACGATGGACTTTATGGCGCAGGTGCAGTCGTACGTTATGTCGCAACAGTATGAGTCACTGCTCAAGAAGGCGAACTTCAAGGGCGGCAACATCCCGATGCGTTAAGGACTATGGCCAAAGACGATGTAATCCAGATGCAGGGTGAGGTGATCGAAAACCTCCCGAATGCGACCTTCCGTGTGAAGCTGGAAAACGGCCATGTCGTGTTGGGGCATATTTCCGGGAAGATGCGGATGCACTACATCCGCATCCTGCCTGGCGACAAGGTGACGGTTGAATTGACGCCTTACGATCTGTCTCGTGCGCGGATCGTGTTCCGGGCGAAGTGATTTGAAAAAAGGGTATTATCATGAAAGTGATGGCATCGGTTAAGCGCATTTGCCGCAATTGCAAGATCATCAAGCGCAAAGGCGTCGTTCGCGTGATCTGCAGCTCGGATCCGCGCCACAAGCAGCGCCAAGGCTGACCGCGCGTTTGTTTGCGCTTTTTGTTTGAGGAAAAACAATGGCTCGTATCGCAGGGGTTAACATCCCGAATCACCAGCACACCGAGATCGGCCTGACGGCAATCTTTGGTGTCGGCCGCACCCGTTCGCGCAGCATCTGCGTGGCAGCTGGCGTCGATTTTTCGAAGAAGGTCAAGGACTTGACCGACGCAGACTTGGAAAAGCTGCGTGAAGAAGTGGGCAAGTTTGTCGTCGAAGGCGATCTGCGCCGTGAAGTGACGATGAACATCAAGCGCCTGATGGACCTCGGTTGCTACCGTGGCGTTCGTCATCGCAAGGGCCTGCCGATGCGCGGTCAGCGTACGCGTACGAACGCACGTACTCGCAAGGGTCCGCGTCGTGCAGCGCAAGCGCTGAAGAAGTAAGCGGAACTGACAGTTACAGGAAAACGTAATGGCTAAGGCTTCGAACACCGCGGCGCAACGCGTTCGCAAGAAGGTTAAGAAGAACGTCGCTGAAGGCGTGGTTCACGTTCACGCGTCGTTCAACAACACGATCATCACGATCACCGATCGCCAAGGCAATGCACTGGCATGGGCGACGTCGGGCGGTCAGGGCTTCAAGGGCTCGCGCAAATCGACGCCGTTCGCTGCCCAGGTCGCAGCCGAGTCGGCTGGCCGCGTCGCGATGGAATACGGCGTGAAGAATCTGGAAGTGCGGATCAAGGGCCCGGGCCCGGGTCGTGAGTCGGCAGTGCGCGCACTGCACGGCCTCGGCATCAAGATCACCGCGATTTCGGACGTCACCCCGATTCCGCACAACGGCTGCCGTCCGCCGAAGCGTCGTCGTATCTAAAGGTGTGCTGGCACGTTCGTGCTAGCACATTGCCTGTCGCCGCTCAGCGTCGACGGGCGTTGCTTTTTTGATTGACTAAGCCCACCGTTCGCCCCAAAGGGCGCGAACTAGCGCGGATTCAGATCTGCGTGACTGATTGATAGAGGAATGCAAAGTGGCACGTTATATCGGCCCGAAGGCCAAGCTGTCCCGCCGTGAAGGCACCGACCTGTTCCTGAAGAGCGCACGCCGCTCGCTCGCCGACAAGTGCAAGCTCGACAGCAAGCCGGGTCAGCACGGCCGTACCTCGGGCGCACGTACGTCCGACTACGGTACGCAGCTGCGCGAAAAGCAGAAGGTCAAGCGTATCTACGGCGTGCTGGAACGTCAGTTCCGCCGTTACTTCGCTGAAGCCGACCGCCGCAAGGGCAACACGGGTGAAAACCTGCTGCAACTGCTCGAGTCGCGCCTCGACAACGTCGTGTATCGCATGGGCTTCGGCTCGACCCGCGCTGAAGCGCGTCAGCTGGTGAGCCACAAGTCGATCACCGTGAACGGCGTCGTTGCGAACGTCCCGTCGCAGCAAGTGAAGTCGGGTGACGTCGTCGCGATCCGCGAAAAGGCGAAGAAGCAAGCGCGTATCGTCGAAGCGCTGTCGCTGGCTGAGCAAGGCGGCATGCCGAGCTGGGTTGCAGTCGATGCGAAGAAGTTCGAAGGCACGTTCAAGCAAATGCCGGAACGCGCTGAAATCGCAGGCGACATCAACGAAAGCCTGATCGTCGAATTGTATTCGCGTTAATCCGATTGACGGCCGAGGTACCCCGATTGCGTTGCGCAAGGAGGGGCCTCGGCTGTTTATTTTCTGGTTGTTACCGGTCAGCCTTATCGGTGTAACGAGCCGAGGGTATTGAAAAGGAAAGCCCATGCAAACCAGTTTGCTGAAACCCAAGATCATCGCCGTGGAATCGCTGGGCGAGAACCACGCGAGGGTGGTCATGGAACCGTTCGAACGCGGTTACGGCCATACCTTGGGCAATGCGCTGCGTCGCGTGCTGCTGTCGTCGATGGTTGGCTACGCGCCGACCGAAGTGACGATCGCGGGCGTGGTGCACGAGTACTCGACGCTGGATGGCGTGCAGGAAGACGTCGTCAACCTGCTGCTGAACCTGAAGGGCGTGGTGTTCAAGCTGCATAACCGTGACGAAGTGACGGTTACGCTGCGCAAGGAAGGTGAAGGCGTTGTCACGGCCGGCGATATCGAGCTGGCTCACGACTGCGAAGTCATCAACCCGAATCACGTGATTGCGCACCTGTCGAAGGGCGGCAAGCTCGACGTTCAGATCAAGATCGAAAAGGGTCGCGGCTATGTGCCCGGCAACGTCCGTCGCTACGGCGAAGACACGGCCAAGATCATCGGCCGCATCGTCCTCGACGCATCGTTCTCGCCGGTTCGCCGCGTGAGCTACGCTGTCGAAAGCGCACGTGTCGAGCAGCGTACCGACCTCGACAAGCTCGTGATGAACATCGAGACGAGCGGTGTGATCACGCCGGAAGAAGCGATCCGTCAATCGGCCCGCATCCTGGTCGACCAGCTGTCCGTGTTCGCGGCGCTGGAAGGCACGGAAACGGCAGCCGAAGCGCCGTCGCGTGCACCGCAGATCGATCCGATCCTGCTGCGTCCGGTGGACGATCTCGAGCTGACGGTTCGTTCGGCGAACTGCCTGAAGGCCGAGAACATCTACTACATCGGCGACCTGATCCAGCGCACGGAAAACGAGCTGCTGAAGACGCCGAACCTCGGTCGCAAGTCGCTCAACGAGATCAAGGAAGTGCTCGCTTCGCGCGGTCTCACGCTGGGCATGAAGCTCGAGAACTGGCCGCCGGCTGGTCTCGACAAGTAAGCCTGGTTGATGCTGTAGTTGGCAAAGATGCGGATTTTCCTTTAAAATCCGCATCTTGCTTTTTTCGCTACCGGCCCGTGCACCCTTCGAGGTGCGATAGAAGAGCTGGATCAAAACTTTGAATCAAGGAAACTGAAATGCGCCATCGTCATGGTCTGCGGAAACTGAACCGCACGAGCAGCCACCGTCTGGCTATGCTCCGTAACATGTCCAACTCGCTGATCGAGCACGAAGTCATCAAGACGACGCTGCCGAAGGCGAAGGAACTCCGTAAAGTCGTCGAGCCGCTGATCACGCTCGGCAAGAAGCCGTCGCTGGCAAACCGTCGCCTGGCGTTCAACCGCCTGCGCGATCGTGACTCGGTGGCGAAGCTGTTCGACGTGCTCGGTCCGCGTTTCGCGAACCGTCCGGGCGGCTACCTGCGCGTGCTGAAGTTCGGCTTCCGCGTGGGCGACAACGCACCGATGGCACTGGTCGAGCTGCTCGATCGTCCGGAAGTCGACGAAACGGAAAACGTGCAAGAAGCTGAGTAAGCTTCCGGTACGCAGCAGTATCTGAAAGGGGCCGAGCGATTGCTTGGCCCTTTTTGTTTTTCCGGCGCCGGCTGCGATCGATTGTCGCAGGGCGGTGCCGGCAGCGTTGCGCGGGCTGCGCTACGATACGGGGCAGCCGGCGCGCTCCCCAGATGGGCAATCCGCGTCGGCAGGAGCCGATAGACCAGCCAGGAGGGCGCGGATGATAGTGGTGCTGATGCTGACGACGGTGCCCGATGCCGAGGCCGCCAAGGTGCTTTCCGACGGTGCGCTCGATGCCCGGCTTGCCGCGTGCGTGTCGGAGCTCGGTGCGATCAAGTCGCGCTATCACTGGCAGGGCAAGGTCGAAACGGCCGACGAGATCCAGTTGCTGTTCAAGACGAGCCCCGTGCGGGCGCTCGAACTGGAGCGATTTATTCTCGCGCATCATCCTTACGAGACGCCCGAAATCGTCTCGTGGCAGACGACGGCATTGGCCGCGTACGGTCAGTGGGTGACCAGCGAAACTCAACGTCTATTTCATGTTTAACGGTATGGCGCTTCCCGTCCGCGTGCGCGCGCTGCGGTTCCTCGCAGTCCTGTTGTCGTTCATGCTCGTGCTGGGCAGCCTGTCGGTCGCGCGCGCTGCCGACGATTTCCTTGATCCGTCGGTGGCGTTCAAGTTCAGTGCGAGCGAATCGCCGGGACAGGTGGACGTCCGCTTCAAGGTCGCCAACGGCTACTACCTGTACCGCGAGCGGTTCGCGTTCGCGGTAAAGAGCGGGCAGGCGACGCTCGGCGATCCGCAATTCCCGGCCGGCCACGTGAAGTTCGACCAGACGTTCCAGAAGAACGTCGAGACCTACCGTGACGAAGTCGTCGTGCACGTGCCCGTCAAGCAGGCGTCGGGCCCGTTCGAGCTCGCGGTGACATCGCAGGGCTGTGCGGACGAAGGCATCTGCTATCCGCCGGCCGAGCACGTCGTGAAGGTCGACGGCGCCGCGTTGGGGGCTGCTTCGTCCCCGTCGTCCGGCGATGCGGCGGCCGCCGGCAGCTGGTTCGACAAGGTTACGAGTGCCGATTTCGCGCAGTCGCTGCTGGAAGGGCACGGTTTCTTCACGATCGTCGCCCTGTATTTCGTCGCGGGCGTCGTGCTGAGCCTGCTGCCATGCTCGTACCCGATGATCCCGATCGTGTCGGCGATCATCATCGGCCAGGGCACGCGCGCGACGCATGCGCGCGGCTTCGCGCTGTCGCTGACCTATGTGGTCGGCATGGCGCTGGTCTATACGGTGCTCGGCATCGCCGCGGCGCTGGTCGGCCAGAGCCTCGGCGCGTGGCTGCAGAACCCGTGGGTGCTCGGCGCGTTCGGCGTGCTGCTGACCGCGTTCGCCGTCTCGCTGATCTCGGGCAAGGACATCGCGCTGCCCGCGCGCTGGCAGAACGGCGCAGCCGAGGCATCGGGCGCGCGCCAGGGCGGCCATTTCGTCGCGGTCGCGGCGATGGGCGCGCTGTCCGCGCTGGTCGTCGGCGCATGCATGACGGCGCCGCTGTTCGCGGTGCTCGCCTTCATCGCGCACACGGGCAATGCGCTGCTCGGCGGTGCCGCGCTGTTCGCGATGGGGCTGGGGCTTGGCGTGCCGCTGCTGGTCGTTGGCGTCGGTGCGGGGACGGTGCTGCCGCGCGCCGGCGCATGGATGGACGGCGTGAAGGTGTTCTTCGGCATCGTGCTGCTCGCGGCCGCGCTGTGGATCGTGTGGCCGGTGCTGGCCGGTGGCCTGAAGATGGTGCTCGCTGCATTGTGGCTGCTGATCGCGGCCGCGGCGCTCGGGCTGTTCACGCCGAATGCCGGCGCCACGTCTATCTGGCGTCGTCTCGGCCGTGGCGTGGGCGCGGCACTCGCAATCTGGGCGGCCACACTGCTCGTCGGCCTGGCCGCGGGATCGACCGATCCGGTCAAGCCGCTGGCGGTGCTGGCAGCACGCACGGTTGCGTCGGGCGGCGCTGCAACGGCAGGTACGGCCGCCGCGCAGGACGGGCCTGCATTCGCATCGGTGCGCTCGAGCGGCGAACTCGACACGCTGCTGAAAACGTCGGGCCAGCCCGTGATGCTCGACTTCTACGCCGACTGGTGTGTGAGCTGCAAGGAGATGGAGCATCTGACGTTTACCGACGCGCGCGTGCAGGCGCGGCTCGCGCAGCTTCACCTCGTGCGCGCGGATGTCACCGCGAACAACCCGGACGACCAGGCGCTGCTGAAGCGTTTCAACCTGTTCGGGCCGCCGGGCATCATCTTCTTCGATCGCAACGGCAACGAAATCGGGCGCGTGGTCGGCTATCAGGCCGCTGAGACGTTCCTGCGCAGCCTCGACCGGGCTGCGGTCCCGACGGTATGACTGTAGGTATCGCGAGCGTGCTGGTGGCGAACCGGCGCGTTGGCGTGGCCTGAGCTGACGATCGACAAGGGCAGACGGTCCCGATCGACAGCGAAAAAAAACGGCGGGACACCGAAGTGTCCCGCCGTTTTGCTTTCCGCCTGCCGGCGGGCAATCAGCGTTGCGCTTTCAGCAGACGCGCAGCGTCGAGTGCGAAGTACGTGAGCACGCCGTCGGCGCCCGCCCGCTTGAACGCGAGCAGCGATTCGAGCACGACCTTGTCGTGATCGAGCCAGCCGTTCATCGCGGCGGCCTTCAGCATCGCGTATTCGCCGCTCACCTGGTACACGTAGGTCGGGAAGCGGAACTCGTCCTTCACGCGGCGCACGATATCGAGGTACGGCATGCCGGGCTTGACCATCACCATGTCGGCGCCTTCGTCGATGTCCAGGCGCACTTCGCGCAGCGCTTCGTCGCTGTTCGCCGGATCCATCTGGTAGGTCATCTTGTTGCCCTTTCCCAGGTTGGATGCCGAGCCGACCGCGTCGCGGAACGGGCCGTAGAACGCCGACGCGAACTTGGCCGAATAGGCCATGATTCGCGTGTGGATATGGCCGTCGCTTTCCAGCATTTCGCGGATGGCGCCGATGCGGCCGTCCATCATGTCCGACGGGGCGACGATGTCGACACCGGCTTCAGCCTGCACGCGTGCCTGGTCGATCAGGATCTCGATCGTGTCGTCGTTGATCACGTAGCCGTTTTCGTCGAGGACGCCGTCCTGGCCGTGGCTCGTGTACGGATCGAGTGCGACGTCGGTCAGCACGCCGAGTTCGGGGAAGCGCTGCTTCAACTCGCGCACCGCGCGCGGGATCAGGCCTTCCGGATTGGCTGCCTCGCGGCCGTCAGGCGTCTTCACCGACGGTTCGATGGCCGGGAACAGCGACAGCACGGGCACGCCGAGTTCGACGCACTGCTCGGCGACCTGCATCAGCAGATCGACGGACACGCGTTCGACGCCGGGCATCGACGGTACCGGCTGCCGTTCGTTGGTGCCTTCGACGACGAACACCGGATAGATCAGGTCGTCGGTGGTCAGGCGGTTTTCGCGCATCAGGCGGCGGGAGAAGTCGTCGCGGCGCATCCGGCGCGGACGATGAAGCGGATGGAAGCTCATGGCGATTGGGTAGAAATCGGGGCAGTAAGACCTTACGGAACCCTTAGGTCATTTTCGGGAGCGTTGGTATATGATAGCGATCGAGCGGCACGCGTCGCGTGCAGCTCCCCGCTTCTCCTCCCTGAGCGGGTGCCTGTCGTTTTTCGATTAGGCTGTTTGACCCGCCGTTCAACGGCGGGTTTTTTTATGAGCCGGCCGAAACCGCAGGCGCCGTCAGGTGCGCGCCGCCGATCCCGGCCGCGCGTTGCCCGATCATTGTGCTACAGGCTCGCTTTTTTCGTCGGCGACGGACGGCCGCACCCAGCTTTCGATCAATTCGTGCGCCTCGTCGAGCCCAACGCGCTTCATCGCCGAGAACAGCTGAACCGTCAGCTTGCCCTGGACGCCCTGGTCACGATACGCATCGAGACCCTTTTGCGCGGTCCGCAGCGCATTGATGCTTTCCTGCCGCGTCAATTTGTCGCACTTCGTCAGCAGTGTGTGGATCGGCTTGCCGGTCGGCACGAACCACTCGATCATGCGGCGGTCGAGGTCGGTCAGCGGACGGCGCGAATCCATCATCAGGATCAGGCCGCAAAGTTGCGAACGGGTCGCGAGGTAGGACGACAGCAGCATTTCCCAGTGGGCCTTGGCGGCACCGGGCACTTCCGCGTAGCCGTAGCCGGGCAGGTCGACGAGATTCGCGACGGGCTCGTCGGCCGGGCCGACGGAGAAGTAGTTGATATGCTGCGTGCGGCCGGGCGTCTTCGACGCGAAGGCGAGCCGCTTCTGGTTGCACAGCACGTTGATCGCCGTCGACTTGCCGGCATTCGAGCGGCCCGCGAACGCGATTTCCGGCTGGACCGTCGGCGGCAGGTCGCGCAGATGGTTGACGGTCGTGTAGAAGCGGGCTTGATGGAGCAGAAAGGCCATGGGAACCGGAAGGACGGGCGGCGCGAGCCGCTTGGTGGAGGCGGGGTAGCCCCGATAGGCGCGGGAGCTTTCAACACGATATTGTACAATACGGCGGTTTTACCGAAGGCTACCGGGCGCCTGCCTCGCGCTTTTATGTAGCTTCTGCGGTAGACTGAACGCCGTCGTTTTTTGCAGAACCTCAAATTCCCACAAGACGAAACAGGGTGTGCGAATGAATCGACTGTGCAAGTCTCTGATGGTGCTTCAGGTTGCAGCAGGGTTCGTAGGTTTCGTAGCGGAGGCAAACGCGGCGGATGCGGCAAAGCCGGATCTCGACCGTGGCAAGGCAATTGCCGGGCAGGTTTGTGCGTCGTGTCACGGCGCCGACGGCAATAGCGCGTCGGGCAGTTTTCCGAAGCTTGCCGGCCAGCATCCCGAATATCTGGTCAAGCAGTTGAACGACTTCAAGACGCAGCCGGGCGCGAAGGGGCCGGTGCGTACCAACGCGGTGATGGTCGGATTCGCGAGCGCGTTGAGCGCGGACGACATGCGCAACGTCGCCGCGTACTACGGGTCGCAGACGACGAAGCTCGGCACCGCGCGCGATGCGGCAACCGTGCCGATCGGCCAGAAGATCTATCGCGGCGGCATCGCGGAGAAGGGCGTCCCCGCCTGCGCGAGTTGCCACGGGCCGACAGGGCAAGGGATCCCGGTCCAATACCCGCGTCTGTCGGGGCAATGGGCCGATTACACGGTCGCGCAGTTGACCGCGTTCCAGCAGGGTGCCGGTGCGCGTAACAACAACGAGGCGATGCATCAGATCGCGACGCGGCTGTCGGACAACGAGATCAAGGCCGTCGCGGATTACATCGCGGGCCTGCGTTGAGCGGTCAGCCGCGAATGGAATGACCGGGCGCCCGAAGGGCGGCCGGAGTCAGAACAAGAAAAGGGTGGGGCGCCGCACGGTTGCGGTCGCCTTGCCCTTTTTTGTTGTCAGCACTCGCCGGGCCGAGCCATGCCAAGCCAGGATGAAGAGGCATGCCGGGAATGGGGGGCTGTGCTCCCCAAAGCGAACATAGTGAGCGTTGGGGGCTGTTTCCCCTTAGTCGGAGTTTGAATGAGCGTTACCACGTCGGGGTTGCAGTCGAAGTCGGGTCAGGGTGCGTCGAAGCGCGCGGTCGAGCTGCTGAGCTCGATGCGCTTCGCAATTGCGCTGCTGGTGGTGCTGTCGATTGCGAGCATCATCGGCACGGTCCTGACCCAGGACGATCCGTATCCGAACTACGTGAATCAGTTCGGGCCGTTCTGGGCGGACATCTTCCGCTCGCTCGGCCTGTACAACGTGTACAGCGCGTGGTGGTTCATGCTGATCCTGATCTTCCTCGTCATCTCGATCTCGCTGTGCGTGATCCGCAACGCGCCGAAGATGCTCGCCGATGCGAAGAGCTGGAAGGACAAGGTTCGCGAAGGCAGCCTGCGGGCGTTCCACCACAAGGCCGAATACACGACGTCCGGCACGCGCGCGACGGTCACGGCGACGCTCGCCACGTTCGTCACCAAGGCCGGCTACAAGCACATCGTGCGCGAGAACGACGGCGCGACGCTGATCTCCGCGAAGCGCGGGGCGATGACCAAGTGGGGCTACATCTCCGCGCACCTCGCGATCGTCGTGATCTGTATCGGCGGCCTGCTCGACAGCAACCTGCCGATCAAATTCCAGATGTGGATGTTCGGCAAGAGCCCGGTCAACACGAGCGCGACGATCAGCGAGATCTCGCCCGACCACCGCCTGTCCGCGTCGAACCCGACGTTCCGCGGCTACGCGTGGGTGCCCGAGGGGCAGTTCGTGTCGACCGCGATCCTGAACCAGCCGAGCGGCTCGCTGATCCAGGACCTGCCGTTCTCGATCCAGCTCAACAAGTTCATCGTCGACTACTACACGACGGGCATGCCGAAGCTGTTCGCGAGCGACATCGTCGTGATCGATCGCGAGACCGGCCAGAAGATCCCGGCGCGCGTCGAGGTCAACAAGCCGTTCACGTACAAGGGCGTGTCGATCTACCAGTCGAGCTTCCAGGACGGCGGCTCGCAGATGCAGATGACGGCCTACCCGATGACGGGCGGCAACGCGACGACCTTCCCCGTGAAGGGGACGATCGGCAGTTCGGCGCCGCTGCAGATGCCGGGCAACGACGGCGACACGATCGAGTTCTCCGATTTCCGTGCGATCAACGTCGAGAACATGGCTGACGCGAACGGCAAGCCGGACGTGCGCGGTGTCGCGACGACGAGCTCGCTGCGGGAAGTGTTCGACGAACGGCTCGGCTCCGGCGCCAAGACGTCGAAGCCGACGCAGCTCCACAACATCGGCCCGTCCGTGCAGTACAAGATCCGCGGCAAGGACGGCCAGGCGCGCGAATTCAACAACTACATGCTGCCCGTCGACATGAATGGCGAGCGCGTGTTCCTCGCCGGCGTGCGTGCGAGCCCGAACGACCCGTTCCGCTACATGCGGATTCCGGCCGACAGCCAGGATTCGATTGGCGAATGGATGCACCTGCGCGCCGCGCTCGAGGATCCGTCCGCGCGCGCCGAAGCCGCCGCGCGCTTCGCGCAGCGTTCGCTGCCGGGCACCGACGCATCGCTGCGCAGCCGCCTGCAGGACAGCGCACTGAAGGTGCTGACCCTTTTTGCGGCGAGCGACGACAGCGTCGGCCGTGGCGCCGACGGCCAGCCGATCGGCGGCTTCCAGGCTGTCGCGACGTTCATCGACCGCTCGGTGCCCAAGGCCGAGCAGGAAAAGGCCGCGAGCCTGCTGCTGCGCATGCTCGAAGGCTCGATGTGGGAGGTCTGGCAGATCGCGCGCGAGCGCGCGGGCGAGCCGGCGGCGCAGCAGGGCACCGACACGATCCGCTTCGTGCAGAATGCCATCAATGCGCTATCTGACAGCTTTTTGTATGGATCGCCGGTCTATTTGCAGCTTGACTCATTCAAGCAGGTGCAAGCTTCGGTATTTCAGTTGACGCGCGCACCCGGCAAGAATCTGGTGTATCTTGGCAGCCTGCTGCTGGTCGCCGGCATCTTCTCGATGTTCTACGTGCGCGAGCGGCGCCTCTGGTTCTGGCTGAAGGACGCCAGTTCGGGCGTCGATGTGGTGATGGCAATGTCCACGGCCCGCAAGACCTTCGATTTCGAGAAAGAATTCGTGCAGACGCGCGATGCGGCCGGTGCCGCGTTGCACGCCGCACCTCGCGACGCCGCGCCGGCCGGTGCGGCATCGACGGCCCGTCCGCCTGCCGGCGGCGGTTCCGATTCCGAGAATTCCACCCGGTAACATCATGGATCTCACGCAAGTTTCCTCTTCCCATCGGGCGTCGGCCCAGGCTCCGGTTATGGCGCCGCTGTTCGACGACCGTCCGTTCCTCGCGCGCCTGTCGTTGCTCGACTGGCTGTTCGCACTGGCGCTCGTGGTGGGCGCGGGCTATGCGCTCGTGCACTATAACGCGCACATGGATTACTACGACAAGGCGGTGATGATCGGCACCGTGCCGGCGCTCATCACGCTCGGCTGGCGCTGGAAGCCCGCGCGGCTGATGATGGCGTCGATCGCGGTGCTGGCACTGCTGTCGATCCAGATCTACCAGGGCGATCTCGCACGCGCCGATTCGGCGTTCTTCCTCAAGTACTTCCTGTCGAGCCAGTCCGCGATCCTGTGGATGAGCGCGCTGTTCGTGCTCGCGACGATCTTCTACTGGATCGGCTTGCTCGCGCGCTCGGAGTCGGGCTCCGCGATCGGCCAGAAGCTCACCTGGGTCGCCGTGCTGATGGGTTTCACCGGGCTGATGGTGCGCTGGTACGAGTCCTACCTGATCGGCGCGGACGTCGGGCACATTCCGGTGTCGAACCTGTATGAAGTGTTCGTGCTGTTCAGCCTGATCACCGCGCTGCTCTATCTGTATTACGAAGGCCACTACGGCACGCGCGCGCTCGGCGCGTTCGTGCTGCTGGTGATCAGCGCGGCCGTCGGCTTCCTGATGTGGTACTCGGTCGCGCGCGATGCGCAGCAGATCCAGCCGCTCGTGCCGGCGCTGCAGAGCTGGTGGATGAAGATCCACGTGCCGGCGAACTTCATCGGCTACGGCAGCTTCGCGCTGTCGGCGATGGTGTCGGTTGCGTACCTGATGAAGGAGCGCGGCGTGCTCGCGGATCGCCTGCCGACGCTCGAAGTGCTCGACGACGTGATGTACAAGTCGATCGCGGTCGGTTTCGCGTTCTTCACGATCGCGACGATCCTCGGCGCGCTGTGGGCCGCCGAAGCATGGGGCGGCTACTGGAGCTGGGACCCGAAGGAAACCTGGGCGCTGATCGTGTGGCTCAACTACGCGGCGTGGCTGCACATGCGCCTGATGAAGGGCCTGCGCGGCACGGTGGCCGCATGGTGGGCGCTCACGGGCCTGCTCGTGACGACCTTCGCGTTCCTGGGCGTCAACATGTTCCTGTCCGGGCTGCACAGCTACGGCAAGCTGTAAGATTTCCGCTGTTCGTCCGACTATGAGACCGCCGGTGCACCGTGTGCCCGGCGGTTTTCTTTTGTAACGGGCGGGCGGTCCGGGCGTCGAACGGCGCAAGACGGGTCGGGTCGAACGCTCATGAAGCTGCGCGCGGCGCATGCAGGAGGAGCAGCACGATGTGGATCAAACGCCCTTTGCGGAACGTACTGACCGGCGGCGATATCGCGCCCGGCGAAATCACGCCGCGTGCAGTGTTCGAGAACCGGCGGCGCGTATTGCAGGCGGCCGGCCTCGCGGCAGCGGGCGGGCTGCTCGGCGGCAGCGGTGCGGCATTTGCCGCCTATGCGTCGCCCGACGCGCGGGCCGCGAAGCTGGCGGCGAAGACGAATCCGAAGTTCGTCGCGGCCGACAAGGTGACGCCGTTCAAGGACATCACGTCCTACAACAACTTCTACGAATTCGGCACCGACAAGAGTGACCCCGCGCAGAACGCCGGCACGTTGCGCCCGCGCCCGTGGCGCGTGAGCGTCGAGGGCGAGGTGCTGCATCCGAAGGTGTTCGATCTCGACGAACTGCTGAAGCTCGCGCCGCTCGAGGAGCGCGTGTACCGGCTGCGCTGCGTCGAGGGATGGTCGATGGTGATCCCGTGGATCGGCGTGCCGTTGTCCGAGCTGATCAAGCGCGTGCAGCCGACCGGCAACGCGAAGTACGTGCAGTTCATCACGCTCGCCGATCCGTCGCAGATGCCGGGCCTCTCGACGCCGGTGCTCGACTGGCCGTACTCGGAAGGGCTGCGGATGGACGAGGCGATGAATCCGCTGACGCTGCTGACGATGGGCGTCTACGGGCAGGTGCTGCCGAACCAGAACGGCGCACCGGTACGGATCGTCGTGCCGTGGAAGTACGGCTTCAAGAGCGCGAAGTCGCTCGTGAAGATCCGCTTCGTCGACAAGCAGCCGAAGACGAGCTGGAATACGTATGCGTCGAACGAGTACGGTTTTTATTCGAACGTGAACCCGAACGTCGATCATCCGCGCTGGAGCCAGGCAACCGAGCGGCGCATCGGCGAGGACGGTTTTTTCACGCCGAAGCGCAAGACGCTGATGTTCAACGGCTACGGCGATCTCGTCGCGTCGATGTATCAGGGCATGGACCTGAAGAAGAATTTCTGAGGGCGACGGTGAGAAGCGATATGCCCTCTTCGACGCTGACTCCGCCAGC
>NZ_JAAGPE010000462.1:0-240 GCF_017104605.1 Burkholderia sp. Ac-20384
TTGCGCGTGTCCTCTGCTGTTGGCGTACACTTGTTGCATATATTTGGTCTTCACACATAAGCTCGTGCTTACATCTGATATGTACATATCTTTCGTTTCGTCGTTTGCTTTCTTCATGCTACTTGTGCTTCATTATGCACGACATATGTTAGTTTGGCTATTTTGTTGCTGTATTATTTATGTGTCGTGTTGCTTCTTTGTCTGCTCTTTTTTTTTTTTTTTTTTTTTTTTTTAATTATC
>NZ_JAAGPE010000463.1:0-4747 GCF_017104605.1 Burkholderia sp. Ac-20384
TGTTCGACGCGGCCGACCTGGCGGGCGATGCGTGCCGACGCGTCGCGTGGCTCGCCACCGCGTGACGGCGGAAGGATCCTGGAGAGTTCATTCATGAAAGCAGCACTCGATGTCGTGACTTACGGCGAAGCGATGGCGATGTTCGTCGCGACCGAGCCCGGCCATCTCGCGCACGCGACGCAATTTGCAAAGCGGATCGCGGGCGCCGACCTGAACGTGGCGATCGGCCTGTCGCGGCTCGGCTTCCGGGTCGGCTGGATGAGCCGCGTCGGCCGCGATTCGTTCGGCGGTTACGTGCTCGACACGCTGGCGCGCGAAGGCATCGACGCATCGTGCGTGACCGTCGATCCGCGTTACCCGACCGGCTTCCAGCTCAAGTCGCGCAACGACGACGGCAGCGACCCGACCGTCGAATATTTCCGCAAGGGCTCGGCCGCGAGCCACCTGTCGTGCGACGACTATGTGGCTGACTATGTGCTCGGCGCGCGTCACTTGCACCTGACGGGCGTCGCGCCGGCGATCTCCGCCACGTCGTGCGAGCTTGCGTTCAAGCTCGCACGCGAAATGCGCGCGGCCGGCAAGACGATCTCGTTCGACCCGAACCTGCGCCCGACGCTGTGGCCGTCCGCCGACGTGATGGCGAATACGCTGAACGCAATCGCGTCGCTCGCGGACTGGGTGCTGCCGGGCATCGCCGAAGGGCGGCAACTGACCGGGCACGACACACCGGCCGACATCGCGGGCTTCTATCTTGCGCAGGGCGCGCGCGGTGTCGTGATCAAGCTCGGTGCGGAAGGCGCGTACTACCGGACGGCCGACGGCCATGACGGAACGGTGACGGGCGAGCGCGTGCAGAACGTCGTCGACACGGTCGGCGCCGGCGACGGCTTCGCGGTCGGCGTGGTCAGCGCGCTGCTGGAGGGCAAGACGATCGAGCAGGCGGTGGCGCGCGGCAACCGGATCGGCGCGCTCGCGATCCAGGTGATCGGCGACTCGGAAGGGCTGCCGACCCGCGCCGCGCTCGATCGATGCGAAAACGTCAGCAATCGCGCCGATCGCTTAGAGGAAACCTTCACCGCGCAATGAGAGGCCGGACACGGCACAATCCGCGGACTCATTTCGTCGTGCATGCGCACGGCAAGGTACGGGACCGGGACGGGCGCTGACGCGTTTGTTCAGGTCGATTGTGGAGCATGGGGTTCAGGTGAGTGCTAAAGCACTGACCTGGATCGACCGCGAAGCATGGGATCCAGGTAGGCGCTAAAGCGCTAACCTGGATCGACCGCGAAGCATGGGACCAGAGTAAGCGCTAAAGCGCTAACTCTGGTCGACACGGAGACATTCTGATGGCCAATACTCTCGCTGCCCGCCGCTGGTGGACGATCATGCCGATCGTCTTCATCACGTACAGCCTCGCCTACCTCGACCGCGCGAACTACGGGTTCGCGGCCGCGGCCGGCATCAACCAGGACCTCGGGATCAGCAAGGGCCTGTCGTCGCTGATCGGCGCACTGTTCTTCCTCGGCTACTTCTTCTTCCAGATTCCCGGCGCGATCTATGCGGAACGCCGCAGCGTGAAGAAGCTCGTGTTCGTCAGCCTCATCCTGTGGGGCGCCTGCGCGGCGCTCACGGGCGTGGTCAGCAATATCCCGTCGCTGATGGCGATCCGCTTCGTGCTCGGCGTCGTCGAGGCGGCCGTGATGCCGGCGATGCTGATCTACATCAGCAACTGGTTCACGAAGAACGAGCGCTCGCGCGCGAACACGTTCCTGATCCTCGGCAACCCGGTCACCGTTTTGTGGATGTCGATCGTGTCGGGCTATCTCGTGCACGAATTCGGCTGGCGCCACATGTTCATCGCCGAAGGCGTGCCGGCCGTGCTCTGGGCCGTGTGCTGGTGGTTCCTCGTGCAGGACAAGCCGGCCGATTCGCCGTGGCTCAATGCGCAGGAAAAGCGTGACCTCGACGCCGCGCTCGCGGCCGAGCAGGCCACGATCAAGCCCGTGCGCAACTATGGCGAGGCGTTCCGCTCGCCGGCCGTGATCAAGCTGTGCGCCCAGTATTTCTGCTGGAGCATCGGCGTGTACGGCTTCGTGTTGTGGCTGCCGTCGATCGTCAAGAACGGCTCCGACCTCGGGATGGTCGCGACCGGCTGGCTGTCCGCGCTGCCGTATCTCGCGGCGACGATCGCGATGATTGCCGCGTCGTGGGCGTCCGACAAGGTCGGTTCCCGCCGCGGTTTCGTGTGGCCGTTCCTGCTGATCGGTGCGGCTGCGTTCGCCGCATCGTATGCACTCGGCTCGTCGCACTTCTGGATCTCGTATGCGCTGCTGGTCGTGGCTGGCGCCGCGATGTACGCGCCGTACGGCCCGTTCTTCGCGATCGTGCCGGAACTGCTGCCGAAGAACGTCGCCGGCGGTGCGATGGCACTGATCAACAGCATGGGCGCGCTCGGCTCGTTCGTCGGCTCGTACTTCGTCGGCTACCTGAACGGTGCGACCGGCTCGCCCGTCGCGTCGTACGCATTCATGAGCGCCGCGCTCGTCGCCGCGGTGATCCTCACGCTGTCCGTCAAACCCCAGGCGCGCGATACGCATCCGCTCGCGACGCCGCTGCAAGGAAAATGAATCCGATGAAGCCCCGTATCGTCGCGTACAAGCCGCTGCCCGATGACGTCCTCGCGTACCTGCGCGAGCATGCGGACGTCGTGCAGGCCGACGGCGCAGCAGCCCTCGCCGATGCGCTCGGCGACGCGGACGGCGCGATCGGCGCGAGCCTGAAGGTCACGCCGCAGATGCTCGACCGCGCCCCGCGGCTGAAGGCGTGGTCGACGATCTCGGTCGGCTACGACAACTTCGACGTCGCGGACCTCACGCGGCGCCGGATCGTGCTCGCCCATACGCCGGACGTGCTGACCGAGTCGACCGCCGATACGGTGTTCTCGCTGATCCTCGCGTCCGCGCGACGCGTGGTCGAGCTGGCCGAGTGGGTGAAGGCCGGCCACTGGCATCACAGCATCGGCCCCGACCTGTACGGCACCGACGTGCAGGGCAAGACGCTCGGCATCGTCGGGCTCGGGCGGATCGGCGGCGCGGTCGCGCGCCGGGCGGCGCTCGGCTTCCGGATGCAGGTGCTGTACGCGAACCGCTCCGCGCATGCGGAAGCCGAGACGCAGTACGGCGCGCGGCGCGTCACGCTCGACGAACTGCTCGCGCAATCGGATTTCGTGTGCCTGCAGGTGCCGCTGTCGCCGGAAACGCACCACCTGATCGGTGCGGCCGAATTCGCGAAGATGAAGCGCGGCGCGATCCTGATCAACGCATCGCGCGGGCCGGTGGTCGACGAAGCCGCGCTGATCGATGCGCTGCGCGCGGGCACGATCCGCGGCGCGGGGCTCGACGTGTTCGAGAAGGAGCCGCTGGCGGCGGATTCGCCGCTGCTGCAGATGAAGAATGTCGTCGCGCTGCCGCATATCGGCTCGGCGACGCACGAGACGCGCCATGCGATGGCGCGCTGCGCTGCGGAAAACCTGGTCGGCGCGCTGGCCGGCACGCTGCGCACGAATCTCGTCAACCCGGAAGCGCTCGCGCAGGTCTGATCCGCCATATTCGTCCGGCCGGGATGACGCCGGCGCTGTTAGAGGCGATGATCTTGGTGCCGGAGGGCTGGCTGCGTTATGATCCCCGCGCGTCGCGTCGACGCGCCTGGCAACGCTGCCGGTGGCGTCCTGCGACGGGTATCCGCGCCAGTCCGGTGCGGCCGACTGCTTTTGCAGGTAACCGGGGCGGGTGCCGACGCGCCGGCGCCGATCAGCAGCGAAGCAGGGGATCGGCGTAAGCTCAAGCGCCAACGCTGACCGACCGCGAAGCATGGGACCCACGTAAGCGCTAAAGCGCTAACGTGGGTCGACAGGAGATTCCACCGGGTGGCTTACGTTTCCAACAACAAAGGTCCGTCTGCTCACGAAGCGGCGCGGATCGTACGTCGCGAGGCACCACAGTGACCGATTCGCAACCAACCACGACGCGTCCGGCGACGATCAGCGATGTCGCGCGCGAAGCCGGCACGGGCAAAACCAGCGTATCGCGCTACCTGAACGGCGAGACGCACGTGCTGTCCACCGATCTGCGCCAGCGGATCGAAGCGGCCATCGCACGGCTCAACTACCGGCCGAACCAGATGGCGCGCGGGCTCAAGCGCGGCCGCAACCGCTTGCTCGGCATGCTCGCGGCCGACCTGACCAATCCCTATACCGTCGAAGTGCTGCAGGGCGTCGAGGCCGCATGCCATGCGCTCGGCTACATGCCGCTGATCTGTCACGCGGCAAACGAAGTCGAGATGGAGCGCCGCTTCCTGCAACTGCTCACGACCTACCGCGTCGAAGGGCTGATCGTCAACGCGCTCGGCGCTGACGAGGACGTGCTGCGCCCGCTGCGCGGGGCCGGCATCCCGGCCGTGCTCGTCGACCGGACGGTCGAAGGCTTCGAGGCCGACCTGATCGGCCTCGACAACGCCGACGCGATCGAGACGGCCGTCGCACACCTGGTCGAACACGGTTTCGACGCGATCCATTTCGTCGTGCAGCCGTTCGAGCGCGTCAGCTCGCGGCGCCTGCGCGAGGCCGCGTTCCGCGCGGCACTGGCAGCGCGCGGGCTGACGGTGCCGTCGACGGTCGTGCTCGACCTGAACGAGCCCGACGGGGTCACGGCGGCGCTGGCCGACATCGATGCCCGCATCGACGACGCGG
>NZ_JAAGPE010000464.1:0-4889 GCF_017104605.1 Burkholderia sp. Ac-20384
GGGCGCCGCGAGCCGCCGCGCGCGCGCCGCGCCGATCCCGGAACCCGCGCCGGTGATCAGCGCGATCCGCGCGACGTGCGCGGCGCGTGGGTTCACGCGGCGACCTTGTCGCTGTCGTTCACGCGCTCGACGTTGATCGTGCCGACGTGGAACGCGGCCAGCGACTCGCGGTGCGCGATGCTGACGATCGCGGCCTTCGGCAGCCGTTCGGCGAACAGGTGGTACAGGCGTGCTTCGTTGTCGGCGTCGAGCGCGCTGGTCGCTTCGTCGAGGAACAGGAAGTCGGGCTTGTGCAGCAGCACGCGCGCACCGGCCAGGCGCTGCTGTTCGCCCGGCGACAGCACGCGGGTCCAGTGCGCGGTCTCGTCGAGGCGGTCGACGTAATCCTCGAGGCGGCATGCACGCAGCGCGTCGCGGCAGGCTTCGTCGCTGAACGTATCGGGTGTTGCCGGATAGGTGAGCGCGGCCTTCAGCGTGCCGATCGGCAGATAGCTCGTCTGCGGCACGAACATCATCCGTGCACCGACCGGCGCATCGATCGCGCCGTCGCCGAACGGCCACAGGCCCGCGAGCGCGCGCATGAACGTGCTCTTGCCGGAACCCGACTTGCCGATCACGAGCCAGCGCGAGCCGGGCTCGATCGTGACGCTGCCGATGTTCGCGAGCGCGTTGCCGTTCGGCAGCGCGAGCTTGAGCGACGACGTCGACAGCTTCGCGTCGTCGACGTAGTGCAGGTTGATGCCGCCGTGCTCGGTCGCGGGCGACAGGCTTTCCTTCAGGTGCGACGTGCCCATCACGCGCTTGAATTCGCGCAGACGGTTGACGGTGGCGCGCCATTCGACGAGGGTCGAGTAACTGTTGATGAACCACGAGAACGAATCGCTGACGGTGCCGAACGCGGACGAGATCTGCATCAGCACGCCGAACGAGAACGCGCCCGCGAAATAGCGCGGCGCGGCGACGACGAGCGGGAAGATGATCGCGATCTGCCCGTAGAAGCTCAGCACGAACGTGAGCCGCTTCGTGTACTTCATCACGCGCCACCAGTTGTCGCGGATGCGCGCGAAGAGGTTCTGCGCGTTGCCGGTCTCGGTCTTCTCGCCGTCGTAGAACGCGATCTGCTCGGCGTTCTCGCGCACGCGGATCAGCCCGAAGCGGAAGTCGGCCTCGACGCGCTGCTGCTGGTAGTTGATCGACACGAGCGGATGGCCGACCTTCTGGATGATCAGCGAGCCGATCACCGCGTATAGTGCGGCCGCCCACACCATGTAGCCGGGGATCGCGATCGGCGTCGCGCCGAGCGAAACCGTCAGCGCGCCGGCGAGCGACCACAGGATCGTGATGAACGACACGAGCGTGACGACCGTCGACAACAGGTCGAGCGACAGCGCGAGCGTGGTCGTCGCGAACGACTGGAGGTCGTCGGTGATCCGCTGGTCGGGGTTGTCGGCGAGGCGGTCACGCTCGATCCGGTAGAACGCGCGATCGCCGAGCCACTGGCCGAGAAAGCGGTCGGTGAGCCACTGGCGCCAGCGGAAGCCGAGCATCTGCCGCAGGTAGCGGCCGTACACGGCGAGGATGATGAAGGCGAACGCGAGCGCGGAGAACTGCATCAGCAGGTTCGGGAAGTCGTGGACGTCCTTCGATTGCAGCGCGTTGTAGAACTCCGCGTTCCACTTGTTCAGCCGGACGTTGATCCAGACGACGCAGAGGTTGATCGCGATGATCGCGACCAGCAGCCCCCATGCGATTTTCCATTCGGACGATACCCAGTAGGGCTTGATGAGGCTCCATGCGGATACCGGACGCTCGTCCTGCGGCGCGTCGGAGGCGGAGCGGACGGGATCGATCGATTGGGTCATGTGCTTCCTGATGAGTAGCCGGCGTGCGGGCCGGGCGAAGCCGGGCGCGCGCCGCGATACGGCATGCCGGGACGCGGCGCCGACTGACGGCGGGCGTCCGGATGGTCGCCCGCGCGTCTTAAACGGCACTTAAGGCCGGCGGTGACGCGGCAACCGGCCGCTCGCGCGGCCGGCCTGCGGGCATTGTGCCAGAGCGGCGCGGCACGACGGCGAATTTGCCGCAAGGGGGACAGTTTGCGGCGCTTTCCGCTTTTATGGTCTAATGGCCGACGACGAAACAGGGGTGCTTTGTAGCGCGGCCGGCAGATGTTCCGGGCAGCGCGATGAGGCTGAGAAAAACCCTTTGCACCCGATCCGGGTAATACCGGCGAGGGAAGTTTCTGAACCCGCCGGGCCGCGCTGGCTGCCATCCCACATGGTCAGCGCCCTTGTTCCGCCCGGCCGGCCTTTGCTGCCGGTTTCGTCCTTTTGGGTACGCGCATTGCGCGTTACGGAAGGAATGATGACCGCACAATCTTCAGTCTTTTGCATGGTTCCTGGCCCGATGTCGCGTGCATTCGCATGCGGCGGCGCGTACACGTCGACGCTCGTCGTGCGTGCTTGCGCCGAGGGGGCACGATGAACGCCCGGGATTCCCGACCTGATTTCGCCGTGCTCGGCGGCGGCCTCGTCGGCCGCCTGATCGCCTGGCGGCTCGCGGGCGACGGGCATCGCGTCGCGCTTTACGAGCGCGGCGGCCCGGACGGCGAGCAGTCGGCCGCGTGGATCGCGGCCGCGATGCTCCCGCCGCTCGCGGAAGCGGCGAGCGCGGAGCTGCTGATCACCGAGCTGGGCGCCGCGTCGCTCGCGCGCTGGCCGCAATGGCTCGCGGAACTGCCCGAACCCGTATTCTTCCAGCATCACGGCACGCTCGTCGTCTGGCACCACGCGGACCGCGCGGAGGCGCCGCTGTTCGAGCGGCGCGTGCGCGCGAACGCGCCGGCCGACCTGTTCGACCGCGGTTTCGTGACGCTCGCCGGCGCGCAGGTCGACGCGACCGAGCCGGTGCTCGCGGGCCGCTTCGCGCGCGGCCTGCTGCTGCCGAACGAAGGCCAGCTCGACAATCGCCAGGCGCTGCGCGCGCTCGCGGCGGGCCTCGTCGAGCGCGGCGTCGACCTGCACTGGCACGTCACGATCGACGATGCGAACCTGCCCGCCGCGCATTTCACGATCGATTGCCGCGGGCTCGGCGCGAAACCCGCGCTGCCCGCGTTGCGCGGCATCCGCGGCGAAGTCGCGCGCGTGCACGCGCCCGGCATCGGGCTTACCCGGCCCGTGCGGCTGCTACATCCGCGCTACCCGCTGTACATCGCGCCGAAGCAGGACGATCTCTATGTGATCGGCGCGACCGAGGTGGAGGGCGAGGACATGTCGCCCGTCAGCGTGCGCTCCGCGCTCGAACTGCTCAGCGCGGCGTTCTCCGTGCATCCGGCGTTCGGCGAGGCGCGCATCCTCGAACTCAACGCGCAGTGCCGGCCGACGCTGCCCGATCATCGCCCGGCGGTGATCTGGGACGGCGCGTCGACGCTCGCCGTCAACGGCCTGTACCGGCACGGCTTCATGATCGCGCCGGAAGTCGCGCACGCGGCGGTCGCAGTCGCCGAAGCCGCACTCGGCGGCGCGTTCGGCGATGCCGACGCGTTCGCCGCGTGGCGCGACGCCGAGCGCTGGCCGACGCTCCTTCATCACCGCAACGACGCGCGCCAGCCGGCCTGACGCGTGCTGCCGACCGAATTCGACGAAGCCTCATGGATATCCAGATCAACCAACAGAACCTGACGTTGCCCGACGGCGCAACGGTGGCCGACGCGCTCGCCGCGTACGGCGCGCGTCCGCCGTACGCGGTCGCGCTGAACGGCAACTTCGTCGCGCGCACGCAGCACGCGGCGCGCGCACTCACGGCGGGCGACAAGCTCGACGTCGTGCACCCGGTCGCGGGCGGCTGAGCGCCGCCGGTTCGTCCCCGCTCTTTCAGGAAAACGACATGACGTCCCTTACCTCCGCCGACGCGTTGACGCTGTACGGCGAAACCTTCGCAAGCCGCGTGCTGATCGGCACGTCGCGCTATCCGTCGCTGCAGTCGCTGTCCGATTCGATCGCCGCGTCGCGGCCGGGGATGGTGACGGTCGCGCTGCGCCGCCAGATGACGGGCGGCACGGCCGAAGCCGGCTTCTTCGACCTGCTCAAGCGCCACGCGGTGCCGCTGCTGCCGAACACGGCCGGCTGCCAGACCGTCGCCGAAGCGGTGACGACCGCACACATGGCGCGCGAAGTCTTCGGCACTGACTGGATCAAGCTCGAACTGATCGGCGACGACTACACGCTGCAGCCCGACCCGGTCGGCCTGATCGAAGCAGCCGCGCAACTGGTCAAGGACGGTTTCAAGGTGCTGCCGTACTGCACCGAGGATCTGGTGATCGGCCGGCGCCTGCTCGACGTCGGCTGCGAGGCGCTGATGCCGTGGGGCGCGCCGATCGGCACGGGCAAGGGCGTCGTGAACCCGTATGGCCTGCGCGTGCTGCGCGAGCGGCTGCCCGACGTGCCGCTGATCGTCGACGCCGGGCTCGGCGTGCCGTCGCACGCGTGCCAGGTGATGGAGTGGGGCTTCGACGGCGTGTTGCTGAACACCGCCGTGTCGCAGGCCACGCACCCCGAAATCATGGCGCGCGCGTTCGCGCAGGGCGTCGAGGCCGGCCGTGCCGCCTATCTCGCCGGGCCGATGGATGCACGCGAGACCGCGCATGCGAGCACGCCGGTCGTCGGGATGCCGTTCTGGCACCAGGACGGGGGCGGCGCATGAGCGCGCGTTTTGCCGATGCATTCTGGCCGCCGGCCGATGAGCTGGCCGAAGCGGCCGAACGGATTCGCGCGCGGCTCGGCGACTGGCCGGACGGTGCGGCGCCGTGGCGGCTTTGCGTTGCGGTGCCCGATGTGCCGGCCGATGGCGATGTGCTGATTGTCTCGTCCGGAGACCGTGCCGCGCAGGCG
>NZ_JAAGPE010000465.1:0-5073 GCF_017104605.1 Burkholderia sp. Ac-20384
GTCGACATGGTGTCCTTCACCGGTTCCACGCGCGCGGGCGTCGAAGTCGCGAAGGCGGCTGCCGATACCGTGAAGCGCGTGCACCAGGAGCTCGGCAGCAAGAGCCCGAACCTGATCCTGCCCGACGACTACGTACCGCTCAGCGCCGACGAAATGTTCGGTGGCCCGCCCGACGATGGCTTCGTGCCGGTATTCGACAGCGGCCCCGACGATGTGCGCGTGACGCCGAGGCCGGCGGAAACCCGTCCGTCCGCACCGGTCGACACGCGTCCGTTGCCGCCCGCGATCGCACTCGATCCGGTCGGCTTCGACGGCGAATGGCCGGCACTGGCTGCACGGCTGCCGCTCAAGGGCGTCGCGTACCAGCTCGCGTTCAACAGCGAACTGACCGCCGTCGATGCGACGACGTTGAAACTTTCCGTGCCGGTGCCGCAATATGCGGACGCCGCGCAGGTGGCGAAGCTGAAGGCCGCGCTGGCCGATGCGCTCGGCAAGCCGGTCGAGGTGGCCGTCGAAGTCGGGCCCGCACGGCGTACGGCGGCGGCGCTCGATGCGGCCGCGCGCGCGGCACGCCAGCGCGAGGCCGAGCAGGAGATTCACGGCGATCCGTTCGTCCAGCAGCTCGTGCGCGATTTCGGTGCGCGCATCGTCGAGGGTTCGGTGCGTCCGCTCGCCGACGCGGCGCCGGACGGCCCGCCGCCGACGCTGCATTGAACTGACCGCCCCGCGACAGGCACAATCACGCCCACACATTGGCCGGCACGCGCCGCGTGCCGGTTTTCACACGATCAAGAAGGAGTATTCCCATGTTGAAAGGCAACCTCGCCGGACTGATGAAGCAAGCGCAGCAAATGCAGGAAAACATGAAGAAGATGCAGGAGCAGCTTGCGCTCATCGAAGTCGAAGGGCAGTCGGGCGCCGGCCTCGTCAAGGTGACGATGACGTGCCGCAACGAAGTGCGTCGCGTGTCGATCGACCCGAGCCTGCTCGCGGACGACAAGGACATGCTCGAGGATCTCGTCGCGGCTGCGTTCAACGACGCCGTACGCAAGGCCGAAGCGACGTCGCAGGAAAAAATGAGCGGCATGACGTCGGGTCTGCCTCTGCCCCCGGGCTTCAAGCTGCCGTTCTGAGCGTCGCGTCCGTGCCACTTTTTGCTGCCGTATGAAACAGCCGTCCGCCCTGTCTGCTCTCGTCGAAGCGTTGCGCGTGCTGCCCGGCGTCGGGCCGAAATCCGCCCAGCGCATGGCGGTCCACCTGATGCAGCACGATCGGGAGGGCGCGGAGCGGCTCGGCCGGTCGCTGCTGTTCGCGACCGAGCACCTGCAGCACTGCGAGAAGTGCAACACGTTCACCGAAGCGCAGATCTGCGAGGTCTGCAGCGACGAAGAGCGTGATCCGACGCTGCTGTGCGTCGTCGAGACGCCTGCCGACCAGATCATGCTCGAGCAGACGATGACTTACCGCGGGCTGTATTTCGTGCTGATGGGCCGGCTGAGCCCGCTCGACGGGATCGGCCCGAAGGAAATCCATTTCGACCGCCTCGTGCGGCGCGCGTCCGACGGTGTCGTCAAGGAAGTCGTGCTCGCGACCAACTTCACGAACGAAGGCGAAGCCACCGCGCACTACCTCGGCCAGACGCTGAAGGCGCGCGGGCTCGCGGTCACGCGCCTCGCGCGCGGCGTGCCGGTGGGCGGCGAGCTCGAATACGTCGACGCGGGCACCATCGCCCGCGCGATGCTCGACCGCCGCACGATGTAAGCCGGGCGCCGCTGCCAGGCGGCGCCGTTCCTCATGCCAGGGAGACACATGAGCACCAGCCAGGGCCCGCTCGCGGGCGTCAAAGTGCTCGAATTCGGAACGCTGATCGCGGGACCGTTCGCGTCGCGGCTGTTCGCCGAATTCGGCGCGGAAGTGATCAAGATCGAGGATCCGAACGGCGGCGACCCGCTGCGCAAGTGGCGCAAGCTCCATCCGGAGCAGGGCGGCACGTCGCTGTGGTGGTCCGTCCAGGCGCGCAACAAGAAATCGGTCACGCTCAACCTGAAGGCCGACGCCGGCAAGGCGATCGCGCGGCAACTCGCGCGCGAGGCCGACATCGTGATCGAGAACTTCCGCCCGGACCTGCTCGAAAAGCTCGGGCTCGGCTACGACGTGCTGTCGGCCGACAACCCGGGTCTCGTGATGGTGCGCCTGTCCGGTTACGGGCAGACGGGCCCGTACCGCGATCGGCCCGGCTTCGGCGCGATCGCCGAATCGATGGGCGGGCTGCGTCACATCACCGGCTATCCCGAGCTGCCGCCGCCGCGCATCGGCATCTCGATCGGCGATTCGATCGCCGCGCTGCACGGCGTGATCGGCGCGCTGATGGCGCTGCATCATCGCAAGGTCAACGGCGGCGCGGGGCAGGTGGTCGACGTTGCACTGTATGAAGCCGTCTTCAACATGATGGAAAGCGTGGTGCCCGAATACGGCGTGTACGGGATGGTGCGCGAGCGTACCGGCGCGTCGCTGCCGGGCATCGTGCCGTCGAATACGTACGCTTGCCGCGACGGCAGCATCGTGATCGGCGGCAACAGCGATCCGATCTTCAAGCGCCTGATGAAGGCGATCGAGCGCGACGACCTCGCCGACGATCCCGCGCTTGCGCAAAACGACGGACGCGTGCCGCGCACGCAGGAGATCGACGACGCGATCGCTGCGTGGCTCGCGCCGCGCACGATCGAAGAAGCGCTTGTCGTGCTCAATGCGGCCGACGTGCCGGCCGGGCGCATCTACAGCGCGGCCGACATGTTCACTGATCCGCAGTTCGTCGCGCGGCAGATGATCCAGCGCTTCAAGCTGGCCGACGGCACCGACATTCCGCTGCCGAACATCACGCCGAAGCTGTCCGACACGCCGGGCGAAACGCGCTGGCTCGGGCCCGAACTCGGCGAGCATACGGACGAGGTGCTGCGCGGCCTCGGCTACGACGCGCCGGCGATTGCCGCACTGCGCGACGCGGGCGCGATTTGAGCACCCTTGGGCCTGGCGTTTCGCGCCAGGCTCCCGGAACGGAGCGTTCGCCAACGGGGCTCTGTTAG
Source organism: Burkholderia sp. Ac-20384 (assembly GCF_017104605.1). Lineage (NCBI taxonomy): Bacteria > Pseudomonadati > Pseudomonadota > Betaproteobacteria > Burkholderiales > Burkholderiaceae > Burkholderia > Burkholderia sp. Ac-20384. The sequence goes on from NZ_JAAGPE010000465.1 coordinate 3,084, forward strand.
CGGGGGAAAACCCCGGCCGGCGCGGCGCTTTCCTGAGCACGCAGAACGCCGCACCGCACCGCAACGGCGCTGCGTGTCCGGGTGCCCGCAGCTGTCCATCCGCAGTCGCCGGACTGTCGCTCTCGCGCCATCTTTCCTCGGTTACAATCGCCGGATGCGAATCCTACTCAGCAACGACGACGGCTATCTCGCCCCCGGTCTCGCCGCGCTCAGCGACGCGCTGCAGCCGCTGGCCGAGCTCACGGTGATCGCGCCCGAGCAGAACTGCAGCGGCGCGTCGAATTCCCTCACGTTGTCGCGGCCGCTGTCGGTGCAGCGCGCGGCGAGTACGGGTTTCTTCTACGTGAACGGCACGCCGACCGATTCGGTACACGTCGCGTTGACGGGGATGGCCGACGCCAGGCCGGATCTCGTCGTTTCCGGGATCAACAACGGCCAGAACATGGGCGAAGACACGCTCTATTCGGGGACAGTTGCGGCCGCCACCGAAGGCATCATGTTCGGCGTGCCGGCGATCGCATTCTCGCTGGTCGACAAGGGCTGGGCCCATCTGCCGGACGCCGCGCGCGTCGCCGCGGAAATCGTCGAGCACTATCTCGCGCATCCGCTGCCGGGCCAGCCGTTGCTGAACGTCAATATTCCGAACCTGCCGTACGACGAACTGAAAGGCTGGAAGGTCACGCGCCTCGGCAAGCGACATCCGTCGCAGCCGGTGATTCGCCAGACCGACCCGCGCGGTGAACCGATCTACTGGATCGGCGCAGCGGGCGAGGCGCTGGACGCCAGCGACGGCACCGATTTTCACGCAGCGGCAAACGGTTTCGTGTCGATCACGCCGCTGCAACTGGACCTCACGCATACGCAGATGCTGCCCGCGACGCGCGAATGGGCGCGCGCCGGAGGGCGGGCTTCATGAGCGGCGAGCGCGCGAAGCGGTTCCCGCTCGCGCTCGAAGATCTCAAGCGAGCGCCACGCAAGTCGGAAGGTCGGGCCGGCGAACGCCATGCGGCGGTCGCGGGTTCGAAGGCCGCCGACAAGCCCGCGGCCGTGCTGAAGCCGGTTGCGGTGAAGCCTGCTGCGGTGCGTACGGCATTGCCCGGCTCCGCCGCCGCGAAGCCGGCGACCGCACCGAAGCCGACCGCGCTGAAGCCCGCGATGCCGAAGCCGGCCGCGCCGAGCGTCGCGCCGGCCGGCGCGTTTGCGCTCACGTCGGAACGTGTGCGCGAACGGATGGTCGAACGGCTGCGCGCGAACGGTGTGACCGACGCGCGTGTGCTGGAAGCGATGGCCGCGGTGCCGCGACACATGTTCGTGGATCCGGGGCTCGCGACGCAGGCGTACGAGGATTCGGCGTTGCCGATCGGCCACCAGCAGACCATTTCAAAGCCGTCGGTCGTCGCGCGCATGATTGAGCTCGCGATGGCCGGCCGCACGCTCGAGCGCGTGCTCGAGATCGGCACGGGCTGCGGCTACCAGGCCGCCGTGCTGAGTCACGTGGCGCGCGACGTGTATTCGATTGAACGCATCAAGCCGCTCTACGAGCGCGCGAAGCTGAACCTGCGGCCGCTGCGCGTGCCGAACATCCGTCTGCACTACGGCGACGGGCGTGTCGGCCTGCCGTCCGCGGCCCCGTTCGACGCGATCGTGATCGCGGCGGCGGGGCTCGACGTGCCGCAGGCGCTGCTCGAGCAGCTCGCGATCGGCGGGCGGCTCGTCGCGCCGGTCGGCGCGCAGAGCGGGCAGCACCAGGTGCTCACGCTCGTCGAGCGCGTCGCGCACGCGCAATGGCGAGAGTCACGGCTTGATCGCGTTTTCTTTGTCCCTTTAAAATCCGGAGTAATTTGAAACCGATGAGTATGTTGCGCGCGGTGCTGGCCGCAAGCCTGTGCGCCGCGGCGTCGGCTGCCCACGCGGCCGACGCGGTACGGGTCAATCTCGCGTGGCTGCCGCAGGGCAGCACCGGCGGGATCCTGGTCGCGCAGGCGAAGGG
>NZ_JAAGPE010000466.1:0-4758 GCF_017104605.1 Burkholderia sp. Ac-20384
CCGGCCAGGTCCGAATCTGCCAGTGCGACGATTTCCACGCTGCCGTCATCGAGCGTGCGGTTCGACAGCACGACCGCGTCGGCGCCGAGTGCCTCGCGCACGAGACGAAGTGCGTCGCGGCTCGTTGCGCCGGTGAATTTGCGAATGTTCAAGCGGAACCCCCGATGACGTTAACGACTTTGATCGTGCGTGTGTCCGGCACTTCGGCATACGACAGCACTTTCAATTGCGGCAGGCTGCGGCGCAGGAAACGCGCGAGCATCGCGCGCAGCGCGTGCTGCACCAGCAGCACGGGCGGCAGCCCGAGATTCTGTTGACGCAGCATCGCCTGTTGCGTGCCGGTCAGAAGGTTGTGCGCGAGGCCGGGTTCGAGGCCCGGGTTCGCGCCGGTGGCGAGCGCCTGCGACAGCACGCGCTCCAGATTCGAGTCGAGGCCCATCACCTGCATTTCGCCGGCGCCCGGATACCACTGCTGCGTGATCGCGCGGCCGAGCGAGAGCCGCACTGCGGCCGTGATCTCGAACGCATCGCCGCGGCCCGCGTGTTCGGACACGGCTTCGAGGATCGTGCGCATGTCGCGGATCGGCACGCCTTCCTCGAGCAGGTTCTGCAGCACCTTCTGCAGCGTCGTCAGCGAGATCGTCTTCGGCACGAGGTCCTCGACGAGCGACGGCGCGTCCTTGCCGGTGCGCTCGACGAGCGACTGCACTTCCTGGCGGCCGAGCAGTTCGGCCGCGTGCTGGACGACCAGATGGTTCAGGTGCGTCGCGACGACCGTGCTCGCGTCGACCACCGTGTAGCCGTACACCTGCGCCTGTTCGCGCATCGCGACGTCGATCCACACGGCCGGCAGCCCGAACGCGGGATCCTGCGTGACGGCGCCCGGCAGCGCGGCCGTCACCTGGCCGGGGTTGATCGCGAGCCACTGGCCCGGGAACACTTCGCCGACGCCGATCTCGACACCCTTCAGCGCGATCCGGTAAGCATTCGGCCGCAGCTCGAGGTTGTCGCGGATATGGATCACCGGCGGCAGGAAGCCGATTTCCTGCGCGAATTTCTTGCGGATGCTCTTGATCCGCTTGAGCAGCTCGCCGTCGCTGTTCTTGTCGACGAGCGGGATCAGCCGGTAGCCGACTTCGAGGCCGAGCGGATCGATCAGCTGCACGTCGTCCCAGGTCGCCTCGTGGCTGTCCGACGGCAGCACCGCGGGCGGCGCGATGTCGGTCAGGTCGCCGGCCGCCTTGCGGGCCGCCGCGCGCTTGGTCTGCGTGCGGGCCAGCCAGATCGCGCCGCCGCCGAGTGCGAGGAACGCGAAGTGCGGCATGCCGGGGATCAGGCCCATCAGCACGATGATCGCGCCCGTGATGTTCAGCACGCGCGGGTTCGTGAACAGCTGGCCGGTGATCTGCGTGCCGATGTCCTCGTCGGTCGCGACGCGCGACACGATCACGCCGGCCGCGGTCGAGATCACGAGCGACGGGATCTGCGCGACGAGGCCGTCGCCGATCGTCAGCAGCGTGTAGTTCGTGCCGGCCGCGGCGAAACTCATGTCGTGCTGGACCATCCCGACGATCAGCCCGCCGATCACGTTGATCGCCATGATGATCAGGCCGGCGATCGCGTCGCCGCGCACGAACTTCGACGCGCCGTCCATCGACCCGTAGAACTCGGCTTCCTGCGACACGGCCAGGCGGCGCTTGCGGGCCTGCTCTTCGTTGATGAGGCCCGCGTTCAGGTCGGCGTCGATCGCCATCTGCTTGCCGGGCATCGCGTCGAGCGTGAAGCGCGCGGACACTTCGGCGATCCGCCCCGCGCCCTTCGTGATCACCATGAAGTTGATGATCATCAGGATCACGAACACGACGATACCGACCGCGAAGTTGCCGCCGACGAGGAAGTGGCCGAACGCCTCGATCACCTGGCCGGCCGCGTCCGGGCCCGTGTGGCCTTCGAGCAGCACGACGCGCGTCGACGCGACGTTCAGCGACAGGCGCAACAGTGTGGAGAACAGCAGCACGCTCGGGAACGCCGCGAAGTCGAGCGGCTTCATCGTGTACATGCTGACGAGCAGCACCATCACGGACAGCGCGATGTTGAACGTGAACAGCAGATCCAGCAGCATCGGCGGCAGCGGCAGGATCATCATCCCCAGGATCATGCAGATGAGGATCGGGCCCGCGAGCGCGCGCAGGTTGGTACCCGCGAGGACGTTCGGGCGCTTCGCGAACAGGCCGGTCGGGGTGCTCATGCTGCCTCCCGCCGGGCCGCCCCAAGGGAGGCAGCCGCCCCCTCGGGGGGCAGCGAACGAACGTGAGCGTGGGGGCTAATCATGCCGCACCCCCCTTACCGAGCGTGTCGTCCTGCTCTTCGCGTTCGTCTTCGGCGGACACCGACGAGCCCTTGTCAAGGTCGGCCGGCACTTCCAGATCGACCGGCATCGCCGGGAACGCGCCGCCTTCCGAACGGAAGCGCTTGAGCTGGTAGACCCACGCGAGCACTTCGGCGACGACCGAGTACAGCGAGCCGGGAATCTCGCGTTCGAGTTCGACGTTGTGATACAGCGCACGCGCGAGCGGCGGCGCTTCGAGCAGCGGCACGTTGTGTTCGGCCGCGAGTTCGCGGATGCGCGCGGCGACGAGGTTCACGCCCTTCGCGACGACCTTCGGCGCGCGCATCTCGCCGTCCGTGTATTGCAGCGCGACGGCGAAGTGCGTCGGGTTCGTGACGACCACGTCGGCCTTCGGCACGGCCGCCATCATCCGGCGGCGCGCGATCGCGCGCTGCTGCTGGCGAATGCGGCCCTTCACGTGCGGATCGCCTTCGTTCTCGCGATGCTCGCGCTTCACTTCTTCCTTCGTCATGCGCAACTTCTTGTTGTACTGCCAGATTTGGTAAGGCACATCGAGTGCGGCGACCACCAGCATCCCGGCGACCGTCGTACCGCAGCACACGGCGACCAGGTGCAGCGCATCGGGCAGCGCCACGCCGAGCGGCTGCGTCGCGAGGCCGAGCAGCTCGTCCTTGCTGCGCCAGATCGCGACGCCGCCGATCCCGCCGACGACCAGCGTCTTCGCGAGCGACATCCCGAGCTGGATCGGCCCCTGGATCGAGAAGATCCGGCCGAGGCCCGAGATCGGGTTCAGGCGGTCGAACTTCAGCTCGAACGTCTTCGACGAGATCAGCCAGCCGCCGAGCGCCATCGGCGCGAGCAGCGCGGCGACGCCGGTGAGTGCGAGGATCGGCAGCAGCGCGGCGAAGCCTTCGAGGCTCGCGCTGCCGGCCGCCGACAGCATCCGGTTCGTGTCGAACGCGGTCGCGCGATCGAACGTGAACGCGCCGCGCAGCATCGCCTGCAGATGCCCGCCCAACGGGCCCGCGAGCAGCCACGCGCCGTAGAACCCGGCCGCGAGCAGCGCGAACGAAGCCAGCTCGCGCGAACGCGCGACCTGCCCCTCCTCGCGCGCCTTCTCGCGGCGCCTGGGAGTGGCGGCTTCGGTCTTGTCGAGATCGCTCTCGTCTGCCACGGGGCCTCCAGTCGGGTACGGCGGAATGCCGCTTTCCAGTGACACCGATTATTCATGGAGGCGTCAAACGCCGATCGGTCGAGCAAAGCCGGGAAAGGGGGGTATTTCGGGGAATCGGGCGAGCCGGCGCGAACGGGGCTGGACGGGGGACGGAACGGTGTGCGGCGCGGTGGAAAAACGTGCCGGCGGGTGCGGTCGCGAGGTGTCGGCTCCGGACGGAGCGGCGACGACGTGAAGCGGGGAAAAGGCGAGGAAACGGTGAAGCGGTGAAACGGCGTGGCGGGTGGGATGCGAAATCGGGCCCCGACGCGGCGGCGCGCGTCGGGGCAGGCGCGGGTCAGGCCGCCACGATCGGGTCCGCGCCGAAGCGGTTCGGACCTTCGGTGCCGCGCGTGCACGTCCATACCAGCAGCAGGATGCCGCCGACGATCGGAATCAGCGCGAGCAGCAGGAACCAGCCCGAGCGGCCCGTATCGTGCAGGCGGCGGACGCTGACCGCGATGCCCGGAATGATCAGCGCCAGCGAAACCAGGGCGAGCACGCCGAGCAGCAGCAGCGTGATCAGGCCGCCGTCGCGGCCGGCCGCGCCGATGATCTGCGCGGCGATCGACAGCACACAGGTCAGCAGCGCGAAATACCAGTATTCGGCACGGCGCGCACGGCCTTCGAATGTCGCGTATTTATTGAGTGCGGAACGAACGGCTTCTGAAAAATTCATTTTATTACCCTCCTGTTTTATATAGACGACCCCGGAAACAACGCCGGCATTATATGTTTGAATTTCGACGGGCTCCATCTCTTTTCACATGCCGGGCAGTGCGCACACCCGGCCGCATCTCCCCCAGGCACGACGCGGGAGTGGCACAGCAACGGCTGCAACAACGGAATGCGACACCATCAGCTTGCATGCCGCGTCATTTTAATAATCTTGAAGACCTGACAGAAACGACAGTCCCGGATAATCCAGCATTTGATTACATCCGAATGAAATCGGGTGCGATCGATAATCGATGAACCTGTGCCGCATTCGATTAACCGGCCGGCATTACGCGGACGTGCAAAGCGCGCTACCCTTCGCCATTGCCGATTCCCGATTTCGGTCGAACCGCACCATGCTCCGTCATCCGCTCGTTGCGCTGCTGTCGCTCGCCTGCGTGCTGGTAGCCGGCTGCGCGGCCTCGCCGCCCCTGCCGCCCGGCGCGCAGGCGCCTGACGCGCCGCACCCCGGCACGAT
>NZ_JAAGPE010000467.1:0-4887 GCF_017104605.1 Burkholderia sp. Ac-20384
TGCTGATCATCATCGGCGCGTCGACGGGCGGCACCGAGGCGATCCGCGAAGTGCTGACGCCGCTGCCGCCGGATGCGCCGGCGGTGCTGATCGCGCAGCACATGCCGCCGGGCTTCACGAAATCGTTCGCGCAGCGCCTGAACGGCCTGTGCCGGATCGCGGTGAAGGAAGCCGAGCACGGCGAGCGCGTGCTGCCGGGCCACGCGTATATTGCGCCGGGCCACGCGCACCTGTTGCTTGCGAGAAGCGGGGCGAACTATATTGCGCAACTGTCGGACGAGCCGCCGGTGAACCGGCACCGTCCGTCGGTCGACGTGCTGTTCCGCTCGGCGGCGACGCACGCGGGCAAGAACGCGATCGGGGTGATCCTGACCGGGATGGGCCGCGACGGCGCGGCCGGCCTGCTGGAAATGAAACGCGCGGGCGCTCACACGTTCGCGCAGGATGAAGCAAGCTGCATCGTGTTCGGCATGCCGCGCGAGGCGATCGCGCTCGGCGGCGCGGACGAGATTGTGCCGCTCGCCGAGATGAGCCGCCGCGTGATGGCGCGCCTGGCGACAATGGGCGACCGCGTGCAGCGCGTTTGAATGGAATGTCACGGGGCGCGTGCCACGATACGCGTCCCGACGGAAACGAATCTGGAAAGGAACGACGATGGACAAGAGCATGAAAATCCTGGTGGTGGACGATTTCCCGACGATGCGCCGGATCGTCCGCAACCTGCTCAAGGAACTGGGCTACTCGAACGTCGACGAGGCCGAAGACGGCGCGGCCGGCCTGGCGCGGCTGCGCGGCGGCGGTTTCGACTTCGTGATCTCCGACTGGAACATGCCGAACCTCGACGGCCTCGCGATGCTGAAGGAAATCCGCGCGGACGCGACGCTCACGCACCTGCCGGTGCTGATGGTCACGGCCGAGTCGAAGAAGGAGAACATCATCGCGGCCGCGCAGGCCGGCGCGAGCGGCTACGTCGTGAAACCGTTTACGGCCGCGACGCTCGACGAGAAGCTGAACAAGATCATCGACAAGATGGCGAAGGCCGGGAGCTGACGTGAACGAGCCGATCCATGCCGCGCTGACCGGCGCCGGGTTCAGCGCCGACGGCCAGGCCGAAGGCGCCGATTTCGCGAGCGACCGCATCCTCGCGCGTATCGGCCATGTCACGCGCACGCTGCGCGATTCGATGCGCGAGCTCGGGCTCGACAAGCACGTCGAGCGGGCGGCGGAAGCCGTGCCCGATGCGCGCGACCGGCTGCGCTACGTCGCGACGATGACCGAGCAGGCCGCCGTGCGCGTGCTGAATGCGATCGAGGTCGCGAAGCCGATGCAGGAGCGCATCCAGAACGAGGCCGAGGCACTCGACGCGCGCTGGGCGCAGTGGTACGCGGCACCGATCGAGCACGCGGAAGTGCGCGAGCTGATGGACGACACGCGCACGTTCCTGCGCACGCTGCCCGAATCGACGTCGGCGACCAGCGCGCAGCTGCTCGAGATCATGCTCGCGCAGGATTTCCAGGACCTGACCGGGCAGGTGATCAAGAAGATCATGGACATGGTCTACCTGATCGAGCAGCAGCTCCTCACCGTGCTCGTCGAGAACATCGCGCCCGAGCGGCGCGAGCAGTTCGCGGCCACCGCGGCTTTGCTCGCCGCCGAGCAGATGAGCTCGACCGGCAGCCCCGAGTCGCTGCTGAACGGCCCGCAGATCGCGCCGGAAGGCAAAACCGACGTGGTCCAGGATCAGGGGCAGGTGGACGACCTGCTCGCCAGCCTGGGCTTCTGATCCTGCTGCATGCATCGGCGCGCCGCGTGTCGTGGTGCCGCCCGATGCATGCGTCACACGTTCCCCATACCGCTTTCCCGCGCGCGTTTCACTGGCGAGGCCCAAGGTCGTCCTGCGTCAAATTGACACTTCGACACACTCAGCAGGCATACTACGCGTCAGCAGCAACGTAGCGTCATTCGTAAGATTTCATATGTTGGCAGGTAGCGCGGGCCCGATGGCCGCACTACCGGCAACGAAGCCAGTCCCTTGGGGGGGAACGTGAAGCTGAAACGCTTGGGCTGGGCTGTCGCGCACGCGACGGCTGCAATGGGTGTGCTGTGGAGCTTCCACGCACACGCAGAACTGGGCGGCGCACCGATGTCGCCGCCGGCGGACGATCAGGCCGCATCCGTGCGCGCGCTGCAGCGCGCGATGCGTTCGGCGGACGGCGTGCAGGCGAGCACGGCCGCCTATACCGTCCGCGAGATCACGCTCGGATCGGGCACCGTCATCCACGAATACACGTCGGCCGCCGGCAGCGTGTTCGGCCTCGCGTGGCAAGGGCCGACGATGCCGGATCTCGCGTCGCTGCTCGGCAGCTATTTCCCGCAGTACACCGCAGGCGTCCAGGCGGCGCACAAGGCGCGCGGCTGGCGCGCGCCCGTGTCCGTCGACACGAGCGGCCTCGTGATCCGGACAGGCGGCCACATGGGCGCCTTCTCGGGCCAGGCGTGGCTGCCGGCGGCGCTGCCTGCCGGCTTGACCGGCACCGACATCCAGTGACAGCGGGAGAGCGATCTTGAGAATTCCTCGTACATTCAAGCGCTGGCTCGGCGTGCTGGGCCTCGCGGCGGCCACGGCCGTCCTCGTGACGGCATGCGGCGGCGGCGACGGCGGTGGCGGCAGCAGCTCGGGCAACAACGGCAACAACGGTAACGGCGGCTCGGACGGCAATTCCGGGAGCACGGCCGTCATCACCGTCAACGCCGGCGTCGCGAACGTGATCAACATCCCGACCGTCAGCCTGAAGGTCTGCGCGCCGGGCACGTCGAACTGCCAGGTGGTCAACAACGTGCTCGTCGATACCGCGTCCTACGGGCTGCGGCTCGTCGGCAGCGCCGTGTCGGGCGTGCTCGGCAGCCTCCCGCAGGTGACGAGCGGCGGCGCGCCGGTCGCCGAGTGCGGCAAGTTCGTGTCGAGCTACACGTGGGGTTCGGTGCGCACGGTCGACCTGTCGATCGGCTCCGAGCAGGCGAGCTCGCTGCCCGTGCAGATCATCGGCGACCTCGGCACGACGAACGTGCCGAGCTCGTGCACGAACGGCGGCGCGTCGGCCAACTCGGCGAGCGCGCTCGGCGCGAACGGGATCCTCGGCATCGGGCCGGCGCCGGTCGATTGCGGCACGACCTGCGCGACGTCGACGTCGACGAACAACAACTACTACGCATGCCCGAACGGCGACAACGCGAACTGCACGGTGGCGCTCGTGCCGGTGGCGCAGCAGGTGGCCAACCCGGTGCATCGTTTTGCCGACAGCAGCGGCGTGAGCGTGACGATGCCGAGCATTTCGAACAGCGGGCAGGCCAGCGCAACCGGGACGCTGACGTTCGGCTTGCCCGACCTGACCGGGAAGACCGTGATGACGTCGACCACGACGGGCGACGTCAGTGCGACGTTCCAGGGGCGCAACGTGATGGCGTTCTTCGATACGGGTTCGAACGCGTATTTCTTCAACGATTCGACGAACCAGTCGACGACCTGCCCGAAGAATACGCAGTTCTACTGCCCGGCATCGCCGCCGGCCAGCTACTCGGCGACGTTGACCGGCCAGAACGGCGTGAGCGGTACGGTATCGATGTCCATCGCAAACGCGGATTCGCTGTTCTCGAACTCGTCGACGTTCGCGTTCAACGACATCGCGGGCCCGTTCGGTTCGTCCAGCTGGCTCGACATCGGCATGCCGCACTTCTACAACCGGACGATCTACTTCGGGATGGACAAGACCGCGAGCGGCGGCGCGGCGCCTTTCGTCGCGTTCTGACGCGGCACGGCGGGACGCAGGAACAAGGGGGCGAGCGATCGCCCCCTTTTTTTATTCGACGGCCGTGCGCGGCATGACGGGTCAGACCGGCACGCCGCCGCGTGCGGGCACAGCGCCTACGATGTAATACCGGCATCCGTGCCGGCACGACATCGAGGAGGCAGCGCCATGAACCCGCGCATACAACGCATCACGCCGTTCCTGTGGTTCGACAGCGACGCCGAGGCGGCCGCCCGTTTCTACGTATCGGTGTTCGACAACGCGCGCATCGTGCACGTCGCGCGCTACGGCAAGGCCGGCGCGCACGCGTCCGGCAGCGCGGAGGGCGCGGTGATGACCGTCGCGTTCGAGCTCGACGGGCAGGCGTTCGTCGCGCTGAACGGCGGCCCCGTGTTCCAGATCACGCCGGCCGTGTCGTTCGTCGTCAACTGCCGGGATCAGGACGAAATCGACCGCTACTGGGCGCGCCTGTCGGAAGGCGGCGACGAGCGCGCGCAGCAATGCGGCTGGCTGCGCGACCGCTTCGGCGTGTCGTGGCAGGTCGTGCCGGTGCAGATGAGCGAGCTGATGACGGGCGATCCGGCGCGCGCGGAGCGCGTGATGGCGCAGGTGATGACCATGAAGAAGCTCGATCTCGGCGCGCTGCAGCGGGCGGCGGCGGGCTAGGGGCCGGGCAGGAGCCCGCGGCCGGCGCGAACCGGCGAACCGGTGCCGGGCAGGAGCCCGTTGCCGGCACGAACCGGCGAACCGGTGCAGGTGCCGGGCCGTACAAGCCCGTGAGCGGCCGGAACGGGCGCTAGACCGGTGACCGGCCGTCGCGCGTCAGGCGCGTGTGGTCGAGGAAGCGGTGGCCGGGCCCGTACGCGGTGCTTTCGATCCGGACGGCATCGGCCGGCGCGACCGGGTGCCCGGCGGCATCGACCGACACCGATTCGATCTCGACGACCGGCATGCACCAGGCGGCGCGCGCGCGTTCCGTCGGTTCGCCGCGCGTATCGACGCAGCGGAAGATGAAGCTCGCGGGGAAATCCTGCGCGCGCAGGGTTTGCGTCGATCCGTTCCACGCATGGTGCAGGGCGAT
>NZ_JAAGPE010000468.1:0-4911 GCF_017104605.1 Burkholderia sp. Ac-20384
CTCGGTGTTGCGATGACCAGTGTCAACTCCCGCGCAGCGCCGTTGCAGCGCTGACAGCCCCTGTCACGCGTTGTGCGAAACCGGAGTTTGAGCAGGCGATCGTGCCGTCGTGATAAGGGGGTTATCCCGCCACTTCTATCAAATTGTTGGTACCCGCCCTTTGATCGTTGCGGTCAGGGGCCCACTACGGTTGCAATCGGCGAGCGCTTGCCGGCCACGATGTAATGTTGCAGCCGTTGCCAAGCGTCCAGGTAGCGATGCCACGGAATTGCGGCAAGCTGCTCGTCGTGGACAACCAGAATGCGTTCGACGGTTGCCAGTTCGTGGTCGAGCAGTAGGCATCGTTCGCCGAGCTCGACTCGCGTGATGCACGCATTGAGCGCCGCTTCGGCGCGGCGGTAAGGCTCGACCTCGGCGCTGGCCGCGGTCGCTTCCCGCAGGTAGAACGCGAGATAGACGACGCGGATCAAGCAACTGAGTTGATCGAGGTCACCGCGGCCGCCACGCATGGTTGCCAACGCCAGATGATTTTCGAGTGACAGCGCTTGGATCTTCTCAGTTGGCAACGGCATCAACAGGTGTTTCGCCAACCCCGGTCGACCTGCCCGCCCCACTGTACGCTTACTGCCGTTCATTATTCCTCTTCCCTATCGCACCGTGCCGTTCTTACAGTGCCCGCACCACATACCCTTGCTCGCGCTGCATAACGCGGGGCGGCCGCAAAGCGGGCATCGAATCGTTGTCGCGCCGAAGTACATATCGTTTCTCTCCTGTTATCGAGTGTCAGGCCGGAACGATCGGGATGCTCCTTCCAATGAACGTTGCCCGGCCTGGCCCGTCGTCGACGCCGTGCGGCAGACGGTCATCGAAGATGAACCAGTCTCCTGCTCTTGGCTTGTGCTGGACCTTTCCCTGTCGGAACGTCAGCCCGTCGTTGTGGAGCACGACCAGCAAAACCAGCCCCTCGTCGTCGGTATGCATATCGACGCCAGCGGTGACGACCAGAAGTTCCTCGCGTCCCCGGTACCCGCCTTCGGCACGGTGATATCCCAGATCGGTGAGATTCGGTAGCCATGTGGCGCTGCCTCGACTGGCCCAGCGCGGAATCACGTAGGTCTCGACCGGATCACCGCAAAATTCATTCGCCTCGGCCGCCGAGAAAAACTCCTCGGCGAGTTCGGCAGAATGCCGAACAATTTCGTCCGGCAGATGCGCTGTTCCAAGAATGGAGCCGAGCGACTGAATACCAGCGGCACTCTTCGTTCGGGCTCGGGCTTGGCGAGCCTGATCTACTTTCCTGCTTTCCACTCTCATTTCTCGATCATCACGGTATCCAACATTCGTCCGAGCTCGTTGCTGACGGCAAACCAACAGGTCGCATCATCGCTGGGTTGATAGCGCTCGCGTGCCGCATCCAACGGTAGCACGATGACTGGCGGCCACCCGAACTGGTCCGCGGTGATGTCAGCCGCGAAAGAGTATCCGTCCTCGCACACACCTTCTATCCAATAGTGCCGTGCCAAGCACCCATCGAGTCGCGAGCTCCACCATCTCCCCCGCGTACTACCGCCTCGCAAGCTGCGAACCTCTCGAGCGACTGTTGAAGCAGAATCGAGGCTTGGAGGCACGTTCCCGGCGTGCCGTCGATATCGCTGACCGTCAGCACGCGCTCGAACGTGTCTCGCATTCTCGAGCAATGTCTTCAACAACCTGCAGCCGGTACATGGCATTTTCTCCGCCACGTCAGGATGACGTTTCAGGCATCCCGACTTCTTGCGTCCAAAATTTCATGTGCGGCCAAGCGGCCACACCGTTGCGCTCACGAATCTCACAGAATCCGGCGTGCGCGAGCCCGTGAACACCAATATACGAGCGCATTTGCAACGCCAATCTGATCTCCTCGCCGTCTCCGCCATACTCGTCGTCACGGATGATTTCGTCACCCGGCAACCCAAGCTCGACCCCTGCCGCCCAAGCCCACGCCGTAGCCTCAGGGTCCGAGCATTGGATGACGGCGCGATAGAGCGGCTCGTCGGGATGCAAGTCTGTCTCGCTCATGATTCGCAGCATTTCCCGTTGTCCTGCATAGAGGTTGCCGTTCATCAACGAACGAAAGCACTGCGGAGTAATCGCCAAGTGCGCGCCTTCGTGCAGTACGGTGGAAACGCGACATGCAGGATCGACAGTCAGCGTACCGTGATCAATGCGACATCCTTCCGAGAAGCCGGTGGCGCCCACCTCGTACCGGGCCGGAATACCGATTTCGTTCAGAAACCACATGACCTTCTCACGCGTCTCCGGGGTGTCTATCCGATAGTCCAATTGCATCCTCGACGACATCGTGAGTTTCTGTTCTAGGGATGGAAGCCATCGATCCAAACCACGTTACAAGCAGTACGTTCGGACATCCACGACCGGTGGCGCATGGTCGCGTATCCGCTTAACCGGACCGCCCCAATACCGCTGCGCGATACTTTGAGCGCAGCAACAGGTCCGGAATCGACGCGAGAACTTCGGACATGAACTGAAGTTCAACGCAAGCGTCGACGCCGTGTTTCGGCGCTGCACGATTGAACGCCGCGCGAGCCGCGTCCAGCTGTTCCTTCTCCCCCAACGCCACGGCGCGGATGGCCGCTCGCTCGGCTTCGGTAATGATCTCGCTCATCTTGATTCCCTCGATCGATCATTCGGATTGGTTGAGAATCTCAACCTCGAAACCTTCCGGCCAGCCGTGATTCAAGACACGCATGGCGTCCTCGGCGATCAGTTCAGGCACGGCGTCCTCGTAGCCCTCGTCAATCGGCGTGATCATCACGATCGCACACGGCTGTCCTTTCGCGGCGGCAATTTGGCCCGCCAACCGCTTCAGCTCGGTGGTCCATTCGCGCACCTGCCGCTCAATGATCTGCTTTTCGTCTTCCGTCATCGTCATATCCTTTCGTCGTCCGTTCTTGGGTCGATGATATCGTCGAAGGCCGGCAACAGGCGCTCCGAGTCGTACTGGCCAAATACGCGGCCGAGGCGCATGCCAACGGTCGGACGGCCAATCTTTTCAAGGTAGATCATCGCACCCGCGCACATACTTTCTTGACCGCTCACCAGGTACTTGCCGTTGTCATCCCACTCGCCACCCGTGTGTGCCTTGTACACGGTCTTGTGACATTGGAACGTACTGTGATCGTCTCGCACCAAATGTTTGATGATCCCCTCGAGGCGACCGGGCGCGAGCGGGATCGCTCCTTTCTTGCGAAACGGGCAGTTCTCGCACGGACGACGCAGCTTGAAGTGGTTTTCGATGGGATCACTCATCAATTTTCCCGTCAGATCCCGTATTTCTCTTGTAGTGCCGCGACGCGTGCCGTTTGAGCCTGATGGGCAGCCAGTGCTTCTGGCGATACCTCTTTGAGTTTCACAACGCCGTGCGCAATCGACATATCCCACTCGGTCGTGCGACGAACCAACATCACCAGCTCCTGCATTTCTCGACGGATGGTTTCAAACATCGTTTTCCCTCATTCAGCAAACACTTCTTGTAGGGTGCGCAGCGTAGCCAGCAGGGTTTGTTCGGCAACAATCCCTTCCTTTTTGACGAGCCGGACTTTGTCCACCGTTCGGACCTGATCTAACATAATCAAACCGTGCTTGCGCTTGAACGTCACGGGTATGCGGAAGGGTGTCGGTCGGCCCTTCGACGTCATCGGTGCCACGATCACCGTGCGGAGGTGGTCGTTTAGCTCCGGGGGCGAGACGATAATGCATGGACGCGCTTTCTGGACCTCGTTGCTCAGCCTCGGATCAAGGGCCACGAGCCATATTTCGCCACGCGTTACCATTCGATCTCCGCGTCGTTCGCGTTGGCGAGTTCACCCATGACCGGGCAATCCTCACCCGCGTCGGCCAGCGCCTTGCTGGCTTCCCCCCAGCCTTCGCGAGGGGCATTTTGCGGGCGCCGCAAAACCAGCGTGCCGTCTTCCACTTCCATCTCCACTTCGTCCTCAAACCCCAATTGAGCCAAGAGCGGCTTCGGGATCAGCACACCCTGCGAATTGCCCATTCTGCGAATCGAAACTCTCATGACCACACCGTTATAACAATGTTAGACCTCGCACCATAGCGAGTCAATACAATGTTATAACAAATACATCACGCACGCATCAGTCTGGCGATGCGTCACTTCCGTGCAACTTCCGGATCTGCGCCCTATCCCAGGTGACGTTCGTAGTAGCGTCGCGTCAACGCCTTGCGGTACGCAGACTTCATCGGGCGAGCCTTGTCTGGCGACCAACCGCCACCTCCATAACTGCCACCACAGAACGCGCATCGATACGGCGACTCGAGCAGGCGAACATTCACGACGTAGGGGGCCTCATAGCCGCAGCGACGGCACGCAGTTTCCAACCGCCGATAATGCGCCGGACAGGTGTTGAATTTCAGCATCTGGTGCACCACGCTATGGTAGCCGCGCGCTATGCAGCTGCGGCAGTGACGAAACAGCGGGCTGTACTGGCGCCGCTGACTCGGGTGTAGCAGCCCGATCTCGAGCGACGCATAGGGAATGCCGAGGACGCTGTGTAGCCGCGCAACGCTAACGTCCCCGAGCTGCGGTACTACGCCCTCGTACGGATCGATGTCGGGACCCATTGCTCGCGCCATAACGTGACCTGGCAATGCATTTACCTTTTCGAACTTCCACAAAATCGACACGAGCGATTCGCAGGGATCCAGCCAACGCTTATTGAACACGAAACCCATCGAAGGAGTCAGCCTTTGCTCGTCGAGCGTCAGAATCGGCAGGCGCGGCGGTTGGAGCAACGCTCCGCTACGCTGTGGCGAGGACGTGGCCGGTCGCATGGCGAGATTGAATGTAGCCACATTGATGCGCTGCGTGCTGCCACAAGGCCGGCTCGGGAC
>NZ_JAAGPE010000469.1:0-4580 GCF_017104605.1 Burkholderia sp. Ac-20384
TATGTGTGTGGTGTGATGTTTTTTTTTTGAATGATACGGGCACCACCGAGACCGACACAGTATCTTACCCTCTTGCCCTACCCGACGCTCTTCCGACCTCGGGTTCGGCGCGCGCTGAGCACACGCCGGCGGGCACCGCACGCGACGATCGCCGTCGCGCTGCCGCCCGCTGGTCCGATTGCCACGGCGATCGGAACCCATAAAAAAACCCCGGCTTTGCCGGGGTTTTTCATTTGCAGCGAACGACGCTTACGCGACGCGTGCCGTCGGCTCGACGCCGGCCGCTTCGGCCAGGGCGAGCGCCTTGTCGGTCGCTTCCCACGAGAATTCCGGCTCTTCGCGGCCGAAGTGGCCGTAAGCAGCGGTCTTCTCGTAGATCGGGCGCAGCAGGTCGAGCATCTTGATGATGCCCTTCGGACGCAGGTCGAAATGCTCGCGCACGAGCTTCGTGATCACCGCATCCGACACGCGGCCCGTGCCGAACGTGTTGACCATCACCGAGGTCGGCTCGGCAACGCCGATCGCGTACGACACCTGGATCAGCGCGCGCGACGCGAGGCCGGCGGCGACGATGTTCTTCGCGACGTAGCGGCCTGCGTATGCAGCCGAACGGTCGACCTTCGACGGATCCTTGCCCGAGAACGCGCCGCCGCCGTGCGGTGCGGCACCGCCGTACGTATCGACGATGATCTTGCGGCCGGTCAGGCCGCAGTCGCCCTGCGGGCCGCCGATCACGAACCGGCCGGTCGGGTTCACCAGGAACTTGATGTCGCCCTTGATCAGGTCGGCCGGCAGCGTCGGCTTGATGATTTCCTCGATCACGGCTTCGCGCAGCGCCGGCAGCTCGATGTCCGGTGCGTGCTGCGTCGACAGCACGACGGTGTCGATCGAATGCGGCTTGCCGTCGACGTAGCGGACCGTCACCTGCGACTTCGCGTCCGGGCGCAGCCATTGCAGGCGGCCGTCGCGGCGCAGGCTGGCCTGGCGCTCGACGAGACGGTGCGACAGGTAGATCGGCAGCGGCATCAGTTCCGGCGTTTCATCGCACGCGTAACCGAACATCAGACCCTGGTCGCCCGCGCCTTGGTCGAGGTTGTCGTCGTGTGCACGATCGACGCCCTGGGCGATGTCCGGCGACTGCTTGTCGTACGCGACGAGCACGGCACAACCCTTGTAGTCGATGCCGTAGTCGGTGTTGTCGTAGCCGATGCGCTTGATCGTGTCGCGCGCGATCTGGATGTAGTCGATGTTGGCCGTCGTGGTGATTTCACCGGCCAGCACGACAAGACCCGTGTTGCACAGCGTTTCCGCCGCAACGCGGGAATACTTGTCTTGCTCGAGGATGGCGTCGAGGATCGCGTCCGAGATTTGGTCCGCGACTTTGTCCGGATGGCCTTCAGAGACGGATTCGGACGTAAAGAGATAATCGTTTGCCACTTTTTCAGGCTCCTGTGTGGTTACGGTTGGTTTCACGTAGCCAGCTTCGTTGGGCCTGAAGCGGCGACGCTTTAGCGGATTACCAGGACCGGGCAGCGCGTGTAACGCTAACCGGCTTCGCCCCGCAAGTTGTCAGTTAACTCGGCGAAGCCCGTATTATAGCGGCTTTCCTGAATTGTCACAGAGCGCCGCCCGTGCTGCATCTTCCGCTGTTTCACCATCCTGTTTGCAAAGCGCCGGCCAGCCGGTCCCACGGAGGTTTCGCATGCTAGGTCGTCTAGGCACGCACCTCGCCATTGGCTTGCTGAAACTGCTCGCCCTGTTGCCGTACGGCCTGACCGCACGGTTCGGCGATGGTCTCGGCTGGCTGCTCTACAAGATCCCCAGCCGGCGAAAACGCATCGTACACACCAATCTGAAGCTCTGCTTCCCGGATTGGAGCGACGAGCGTCGCGAGGAAGTCGCCGGGCAGCATTTCCGCCATGCGATCCGCAGCTACGTCGAGCGCAGCTACCAGTGGTTCGCGTCGGAACAGGCCTACCGCAAGCTGTTTACGGTCGAGAGCGAAGTCGATCTCAGCGATCCGGACATGCCCCCGACCCTCCTGCTCGGCTTCCATTTCGTCGGCATCGAGGCCGGCTCGATGGCGATCAATCTCGCCCTCAACCGGCCATGCGGCTCGCTTTACACGCCGATGAAGAGCCCGGAAATCGAAGCCGCGGCCAAAGCCGGCCGCAGCCGCTTCGGCGCGGAACTGGCGAGCCGTGCCGACAGCGCGCGTACCGTGCTGCGCTGGCTGCGCGACCGCAAGCCGGTGATGCTGGGTGCAGACATGGATTACGGGCTGCGCAACTCGACGTTCGTACCCTTCTTCGGCATACCCGCCTGCACGCTGACGGCGGTCGGCCGGTTCGCAAAGACCGGCCACGCGCAGGTTCTGCCCTTTATCGGCGAGGTGCTGCCGAACTACAAGGGCTACCGTCTGAAGGTCTTCAAGCCGTGGGCCGACTACCCGACCGGCGACGACGATCTCGACGCGCGGCGGATGAACGAATTCCTCGAGGAACAGATCCCGCTGATGCCCGAGCAATACTATTGGGTCCACAAGCGCTTCAAGACGCGCCCGGCCGGCGAGCCGAGCCTGTACTGACCCTTCCGAGCGGAACTCGCGGGCGCGCCGTCATGTGCGCGCCTGCGCGCCCTACACCTTCTGCACGCCTTCCGCGCGCGCCCGACACAAATCGAATCCGGCCTGCTGCGCGAGCCATAGGTCGGCACGCCCGCCGTTGCCCTCCCCGAGCCACGCTTCGAGACGCAGCGCCATTTCCGGCGAGATGCCGGCATGGCCGTGCAGGATCCGCGACAGCGCGGCACGCGTCACGCCAAGCCGAGCGGCTGCCTCGGCGACGGTGAGGCCTAACGCCGGCAGCACGTCATCGCGCAGGGCTTCGCCCGGATGAGGTGGATTGAAGATGCGAGTCATGACTTTCCTGATCAGGTCGTGGAGCCGTTTTCGTGTGACCAAACTATGCGAATCGTTCGATTGCCCGGTCAATTTGACTCGTACGAAAACGCTCGCTCGATTCACCCCTTGCCTTCGCCATCCTCGCGATCCCTCTCATGCCCCCGCCCGCGCAGGACGCCCCTGTCGGCTGCATGTATCATTTGCGGTTGAGATCAGCACGACGAACGAGGCCGCCCGGCATGGCGCGGCGTCGCGCGCACCGCGCTGACCGCCTTGTTCGCCATGGAAATCCGGACCCAGTGAAACTCTCGTTCACCAAGATGCACGGCGCGGGCAACGACTTCGTCGTGCTCGACGGCTATTCGCGCGCGTTGCCGCCGCTCACCGAAGCGCAGGTGCGTGCGCTCGCCAATCGTCACTTCGGCATCGGCGCCGACCAGCTGCTGCTCGTCGAAAAACCGACCGTCGACGGCGTGGATTTCAAGTACCGGATCTTCAATTGCGACGGCGGCGAGGTCGAACACTGCGGCAACGGCGCGCGCTGCTTCGTGAAATTCGTCAGCGACCGCGGCCTGACCGACAAGCGCAGCGTGCGCGTGCAGGTGATGAAGGGCCTGATCACGCTGACGATGCAGGACAACGGTGAAGTCGTCGTCGACATGGGTGCGCCCGTGTTCACGCCGGCGCAAGTGCCGTTCGACGCGGCAGGCCTCGAAGGCCGCACCGAGGGCCACGACACGCTGTGGCCGCTCGACGTCGGCGGCGCGACGCGCTGGATTTCGACGGTGACGATGGGCAACCCGCACGCGGTGCAGGTCGTCGACGACACCGAAGCCTATCCGGTGCTCGAAGAAGGCCCGCTGATCGAGCATCACGCGCGCTTCCCGGAGCGCGTGAACGCCGGCTTCATGCAGATCGTGTCGCGCAGCGAAGTGAAACTGCGCGTGTACGAACGCGCGGCGGGCGAGACGCTCGCGTGCGGCACCGGCGCGTGCGCGGCGGTCGCGGCCGGCATCCGGCGTGGCCTGCTCGATTCGCCCGTGACCGTGCACACGCACGGCGGCACGCTGACGATCAGCTGGGACGGCGCGCGCGACGAAGCCGCCGCGCTGATGATGGCCGGGCCCGCCACGACCGTGTTCGAAGGCGAGATCGACCTGCCCGCCTGACCCCGCAACGTCCTTGATAACTGAACGCTCCAGCCACATGAACGATCGCGAAGTCGCCGACTACCTGCTCGCCAATCCCGAATTCTTCGCGCAGCACGCCGAACTGCTTGCGACGATCCGCCTCGCGAACCCGCACGGCAAGGCCGCGATCTCGCTGCAGGAGCGGCAGATGGAGATGCTGCGCGACAAGAACAAGCATCTCGAGCGCCGGCTCGCCGAACTCGTGCGCTACGGCCACGAGAACGACAGCCTGTCCGCGAAATTCAGCCGCTGGACCGCGCGCGTGATCGCGGAACGCGATCCGTACGCGCTGCCGCGCACGATCGCCGACGGCATCGCCGAAGTATTCGACGTGCCGCAGACGGCGCTGCGCGTGTGGGACGTCGCCGACACCTACTCGCAAGCCGATTTCGCGCGCCAGGTCGGCGAGGAAGTGCGTCTGTTCACGAACGGGCTGTCGACGCCGTACTGCGGCGCGAACACGGGCTTCGAGGCCGCGCAGTGGCTCG
>NZ_JAAGPE010000470.1:0-238 GCF_017104605.1 Burkholderia sp. Ac-20384
GAAAAAAAAAAAAAAACCAAAACGCAGGACCGAGGAAATGCGCTCACGGAACCACAACATCGACACCGAGAAGATCGACGCCGCACACGCCGCGCCTCGTCAACACCCCCACATAGCGGCGCCGGCGCTGCCTGCGCAGTCGCGACTCCTCCACAAGCTGCTCGGTGTGCAGCACCCACTGCAAACGCTCTCCGAGAACACGACAAGCGCAGCTAGCAACACAGCGACAGCGACACGA
>NZ_JAAGPE010000471.1:0-234 GCF_017104605.1 Burkholderia sp. Ac-20384
AAGGCTCTAGTACATGGCGTGGTGAGTGTCAGGGGAAGTGTTCGAGACTGAGAGAGCTGTAGATAGCGAGCGATGAGAGTGAGGGGATCAGAGATACAGCCGAGCGGTGTCTAGTTTGAGTATGGTGAGTCGCTCGAGCTGTGGGACGTGGGTGACTGTGTGGTCTAGAGATTATGTGCGGCATGTGGGGGTTGGTGTGGAGATGCGGGTTGGCTGAGTGTTTTTTTTTTTTTG
>NZ_JAAGPE010000472.1:0-4408 GCF_017104605.1 Burkholderia sp. Ac-20384
TGTCGCGGGCCGCGCCCCCGATGCGCTCGCGGGGCTTGCCGCGCCCGACGCGATCTTCATCGGTGGCGGGGCGACCGCACCCGGCGTGCTCGACGCGTGCTGGGCAGCGCTGAAACCGGGCGGCCGGCTGGTCGCGAACGCGGTCACGCTGCAGGGCGAGATGGCGCTCGCCGCGTGGCGCGATGCGCATGGCGGCACGCTGACGCGTGTGTCGCTCGCACACGCCGAGCCGCTCGGCCGTTTCGACACGTGGCGGCAACCGTTGCCGGTCACGCTGTACGACGTGCGCAAGCCCGACACCGCCGACACGCTCGCACCGTCGGCCACGACGAACACAACGGACGCGTGATGCGCGACGAGACCCCCGAACAGCCTGCGCCGCTACGCTTCGGCTATACGACCGGCAGCTGCGCGACCGCGACGTCGCTCGCCGCCGCACGGTTGCTGCTCGCGGGTAGTGCGGACGACGCGGTCGAGATCGTGCTGCCGAAGGGGCAGCGCGTGATGATGCGGCTCGAGTTCTGCCGGGCCACGGCCGACGGTGCGGAAGCCGCCACGATCAAGGATGCCGGCGACGATCCCGACGTCACGCATGGCGCGCTGATCTTCGCGCGCGTCGCGCTCGCGTCGGCGCCCGGCGTGCAGTTTCATGCGGGGCCGGGCGTCGGCACGGTCACGCGCGCGGGGCTAACGCTGCCGGTCGGCGAACCGGCGATTAACCCGGTGCCGCGCCAGATGATGACGACGCACCTGGAAGCGCTGGCGGCCGAGCATGGCTACGCGGGCGGCTTCGACGTGACGATTGGCGTCGAAGGCGGCGAAGCGCTCGCGCTGAAGACGATGAACCCGCGCCTCGGCATCGTCGGCGGGCTGTCGATCCTCGGCACGACCGGCATCGTGCGGCCGTTCTCGTGTTCGGCCTATATCGCGTCGATCCACCAGGGCATCGACGTCGCACGCGCGAACGGTATCGCACACATTGCCGCATGCACCGGCAACGCGAGCGAGGACGCGATGCGCGCGCACTACCAACTGCCCGACATGGCGTTGATCGAGATGGGCGATTTTGCAGGCGCGGTCCTCAAGCACCTGCGGCGCGCACCGGTCGCGCGGCTGTCGATGTGCGGCGGATTCGGCAAGCTCAGCAAGCTCGCGGCCGGCCATCTCGACCTGCACAGCCGCCATTCGAGCATCGACCTGCCGCTGCTCGCGCAGTGGGCGGCCGAAGCCGGCGCAAGCGATGCGCTGCAGGCCGCGATGCGCGCCGCGAACACGAGCCAGGAGGCGCTGAAGCTCGCTCACGCCGACGGCGTGCCGCTCGGCGATCTCGTTTGCGCACAGGCGCTGCGCGTCGCGCGCGACATCGTGCCGCCGTCCGTCGCTGTCGAGATGTTCGCGATCGACCGGCAAGGCCGCTTCGTCGGGGAGGCGCGATGAGCACGCGCATTCTGCTGCTCGGCGGCACCGGCGATGCGCTGAAGATTGCACGCGCGCTCGGGCCTCGTCACGTCTACAGCCTGGCCGGCCTCGGCAAGGTACCCGACGACCTGCGCTGCGACGTGCGCGTCGGCGGCTTCGGTGGCGCGGCCGGGCTGGCCGCGTATCTGCGCGACGCCGGCATCGGCCTCGTGATCGACGCGACGCATCCGTATGCCACGCAGATCAGCGCGAATGCCGCGGCCGCGGCGCGTGAAGCGGGTGTGCCGCTGTGGGCGCTGCGCCGTGCGCCGTGGGCGCCGCAACCCGGCGACGACTGGCGCATGGTCGACGACTGGGCCGGCATCGAAGCCGCGCTCGCACCGTTCAAGCGGCCGCTGTTTACGCTCGGCCGCGAACCGCTTGCGCATCTCGACGCGATCCCGCCGCACCAGTTCTGGCTCGTGCGCTGCCTCGACGCGCATCCCGGCAACGCGCATGCGCAGATCGTCGCCGCGCGCGGGCCGTTCACGCTCGACGGCGAGCGCGCGCTGTTCGCGCTGATGGGCATCGACGTCGTCGTCAGCAAGAACAGCGGTGGCGCGGCCACCGAAGCCAAGCTCGACGTCGCACGCGAACGCCGGCTGCCGGTCGTGATGCTGCGCCGTCCGCCGCTGCCCGCCGCTGACCGCGCGTTCGACTCGGCCGCGACGCTCATCGACGCGCTCGATCCGGCCACGCGCGCATGACGCCGTGCAGCCGGTCATCCCATGAATTGACGGAGATTTTTCGATGACGGTGTATTTCATCGGCGCGGGCCCCGGCGACCCGGAGCTGATCACGGTGAAGGGCCAGCGCCTCGTGCGCACGTGCCCGGTGATCCTGTATGCGGGTTCGCTGGTGCCGGCCGCCGTGCTCGACGGCCATCGCGCAGAGCAGGTCGTCAATACGGCCGAGCTCGACCTCGACGCCATCGTCGCGCTGCTCGCCGGCGCGCACGCGAAAGGGCAAGACGTCGCGCGCGTGCATTCGGGCGACCCGTCGCTGTACGGTGCGATCGGCGAGCAGATTCGCCGATTGAAAGCGCTCGGGATTCCATATGAAATCGTGCCCGGCGTAACGGCCACGGCTGCATGCGCGGCGACGCTCGGCGTCGAGCTGACGCTGCCCGGCGTCGCGCAGACGGTGATCCTCACGCGCTTCGCGGGCAAGACGACGATGCCGGAAGGCGAATCGCTCGGCTCGCTCGCCGCGCACCGCGCGACGCTCGCGATTCATCTCGGCGTGCGCCATCTCGCCCGCATCGTCGACGAAGTGCTGCCGCATTACGGTGCCGATTGCCCGGTCGCGGTGATCTATCGCGCAAGTTGGCCCGATGAAGCGCGCGTGACCGGCACGCTCGCCGACATCGTCGGCAAGGTGCAGGGCACGCAGATCGAGCGCACCGCGCTGATCCTGATCGGGCGCGTGCTCGACGCAGAAGGGTTTGCGGATTCGACGCTGTATGCGAGCGCGGGTTGATTGCACACGGAGCGGGCGCTTTCGGGCAGACTGAGCCACTTCGCGCGATCACGGCGCGGCGCGCAAGCTACCTTACAAGGACAACGTTGAATGGGTACGCGTATTCGATCGAGTCTGATCGGCCTGGCGGGAATGACGGCTGCTCTGCTGGCGGCATCCACGGCTTACGCCGCCGGTGAAGCGAACGAAGCCCGCGCCGTGCCGTTTGTAAAGATTGCGAAAACCGCCGCGCCCGATCGCGACTGGCCGCGCAAGGTTTGCGCGCTGGCGTCGGCATCGTGCGGCGCGCCCGGCCAGCCCGACGACGCGGACGAGGCGCCGTCGCTGTACCGAGCCAAAAGCGACACGTCGGGCAACTACTACGCGATCCTGCCGGGCCCGCAGTTGCTGAAAGTGAGTTTCGCGTCCGCCGCCGGCTGGAAGGTCGTGCAGCGGTGGGATTTCTCCGACTATCAGCCCGCCGACCGGGTCGAAGGCGACGGCAAGCCGCCGCCACTCCGGATCTACCCCGCGCTGTATCCGTTGGGCGGCGAGCGTTTCGCGGTCGCGGTGCTGGCCGGTTGGTCCGAAAGTTACTCAGGCGGTGGCGGAGGCTGGGAAAACGCCGACTTCGTCGAACTGCGGCCGAACGGCGGCCATGCCCGCGCACCACGCGTATCGAAGCTGCCGTTCAGCTGCAGCAAGCAGATTCGCGCCTGCTTCACCGAGCATGACTATCAGCACTCGCCGCATTGCAGCGAAGACTTCGACGGTGCCTTGCGGCTGCGCTTCGTGCCCGGTGCGAGCACCGGCAATCTCGACTGGATCGCCACTTGGAAGGAGAGCCATTGGCCGGGCCAGGAACCGCAAAGCAAGACCGGGCATACGTCGGTTTCCGTCACGTTGCCGGCAGGACGGGACCCGGTCGCCGCAGGTAATGCGCTGCGCGACAAGATCCCGTTTTGCGAGCCGCTCAACTGAGCGGCGGCCGCTGCTACGCACGCGCGGCGTGCAGCACCCGCTTCGGTGCAAACCCCGCCGCCAGCACGAACAGCGCGACACACAGGCAGGCCATCGCGATCCACGCGGGTGACAGGTCCGCGAGGTGCTGGCGCACGATGCCTGCCGCGAACGGGAACAGCCCGGCGATCAGGTAGCCGATGCCCTGCACGAACCCCGTCAGCGACGCGGCATCGGCCGGCGTCGCCGCGTGGTCGACCGTGACGATCAGCGACAGCGGAAACAGCGCGCCGATCCCCGCGCCCATCAACAGCGCGGCCGGCAGCGCGAGCGCCTCGGGTGCGGCCAGCATCACCAGCAAGCCGATGAACAGCGACGCGATCGCCGCATGCAGCGCGGGCCGGCGATCGGGCAGGCGGTCGATCATCGCCGAGATCGTCAGCCCCGCGACGACTTCCGCGAGCGTCACGCCGCCGAGCAGGCTGCCGGCCGCCGTCGGCGACCAGCCGAGCCGCATGTAGTAAGGCGGCAG